>NZ_JAJENT010000881.1:0-5081 GCF_035615515.1 Phormidium sp. CCY1219 | reverse complement strand
CCCTCAATATAGGCATTGAGTTCATCTGCCGTCACGCCCAAAAAGTTAAGCAGCGCCTCTCGGTTGCGCTTATAGACGTTCGTACTTTCTCCCGCCTTTAACCTCCGAAACGCACTACGCTCGATCCCGATTCGCTGCGCCAGCGCCGTATCGTTCGGTTCTGCCAAAATCTCACCGAGAAATGCTACCAACTGTGCCAACCGCATCTGCGGCGTCCCTTGTCTATCCTTCTGTTCGCTCACCTAGCACTCAGCACTAATGTTGCTACAATTATTTTTTTTCAATATCCCGGATTTTATGACATTTCTTTACAAAAATAAGTAGGTTTATCCCTTGACAAATTAAAAAATTTTGAGTATGTTAGCAGCATAAACGACAATACGACTGGCGTTTTGTCGCATAATGACAGTAGAACGTAATGCGTTCGTTCTGCCATCAGCTCCCTAAATCTCCCATTTCAAACAAAAAAAGGGGATTGCCTTCCCCATTAATCCAAACAAAATATCACCCACAATTTTACCATGTCTGCGATTTTTCTCAAGCCTTCCTTGGCGATCGCCCCGGTTTCGGTCTCGGATTTTTCTGGAGCCTCCGAGTCACCCCTCGCGTTCCGCTTCGACTACGACTACAGCAGCTTTGGCTCCGAAACCTTGCAACAGCAAGCCACACAAGCCCTATCCCAGTTTCTCGGGTTCATCCGCCATACCTTCGTTAGCGGGCGCGCCGGCGTCAAACTTAGGAGCCAAGAGCATCCCTTCTTCGACAGATTCAACGGAAGTCCGGGCAGCAAATTGTGATGACATTAGCACAAAAGAACGGGAACGATAATCATTATTGCATGATTTAGCAAACTACAGCCGTTACAACCAGTTGCCTCCCCAAGCCAGAAGCATCGAAAAAGCGATCGCGGCGATCGCGGGAGCGAGCCATCAGCCCCACCGCAAACCGCACCGACTTTTCGCGGGCGATGGTCAGTAGAATCAGGGTTTCAAGGGGACGAGCGAAAACTGTCCCGACTATTGTTGTGATTACAACCTGAAATTCAACACTAAACAGATAAACAGAACTACGGCAATCCTCGGTACGTTTGGCAACGATCGCCTGATTGGAACCCCGAACGCTGACACGATTCAAGCTTTGGCAGGCAACGATATCGTCACTGGATTGGACGCGAACGATCTCATCTTTGGCAATCAAGGTGGCAATGTTCTGGCAGGCAACACCGGACGCGACACGATATTTGGCGGACGGGACAATGACACCATTTGGGGTGGCAAAGATGGCGACCATCTTTACGGCGACTTAGGCACAGATATGATCTGGGGTGACTTCGGCGACGACTTCATCCGGGGCGGAACCTTAGACCCCACTTCTACTCTCGATGTCGAGAGTGATTTGTTGTTTGGCAATAGAGGCAAAGACACCCTCATCGGCGATGCCGGAGACGATACCCTCTGGGGTGGGAAAGATAATGACCTACTGCAAGGAGAGGCAGGCAACGATCGCCCCTACCCCTTCACCGCCACAGCCAAGCCCGTTTGACGATCGCCCGGAAAGCATCGAAAACGCGATCGCTATAACTTCCTGTCAAGCCAAGTTAAGCTTGGCAGTTTGCCGATCGTGCAGAGGTCGTAGCTTTCGTGTAGGGTGGGTTAGGCGGCTGAAACCTAAGCAACCCAACGTTTAAAGTGTGTCGGTCCAGTACGAGTTGCAACGGACGAGAGCTATTAACACGAAATTTTAAATTTGACAGTGACTTGGGTTCTTGACGACAGCAAACCTGGAACCCAGAATAGGGGTAACAAGATTGCAAACACAGAATTGAGAAACCCGGGGTGCCTAACTTAATTTTTTTGTATCCGAAAGGAGACGAGGAGTTACAAAGATGCTAGATAGGCACAAAAGAACTGTAGGTATTGATTCGGTGTTTTGGCGGGAGTGGCAACAGCATCAAGGCTGTCTCTACCGTTGCTGCCTCCGACGGATGAGAGGCAACCAAACGGAGGCGGAAGATGTTCTGGGTATGGCTATGCTTAGGGCTAGGGAGGGTTGGCGAACCAGCAGCAAACCTATTAATAATGTGAAGGCGTGGTTGGTCAGATTGGTGAATAATCTTTGCACGAACCTGCTTAAAAAGCGCGATCGCCTATTTTCCTGTGAAGCTAACGAAGAGCTATGGGTTAGCCAGGAAGAAGAACCAGATCTTGCCGCGTAGCGGCAAGATCTCGAGTTATTTTTTGAGGGAGAGGTAAATAATTTATCTCCCAAATTGCGGGAGACTTTTTTTCTCTACTGGAAGGAGGAGCTGTCTTACAAGGAGATAGCCGAACGGTTGGCCATTTCTCAGGGGACTGCCCGCAAGCGGGTTTCTAATGCCAGGGCCATTTTGCGAGAGCGATGGAACGAGTATAACGGAGTGACAGAGGACTCTAGTTCTTCGTTGGCAACGGATGTGGAAGAGACGAGTGCGGATGAGTTGTCGGTGGGGGAACCGGCCTCTAGTAGGTTGGATGAAGCGAAACGGAACCCAACAAGGCTTAATCCAGCAGAACTGAGGACAAAAGAGGAACTCCAACGGTCATTTCTGTCGTTGCCGAGGGGAGAGCAATCTCAAAGGCCCAAACTTGGTTCCTTATGCCTAAGTCCCGAACCCGGGCTGAAATCAAAATTGCGATCGAGTAAGTTGGCCTTGATTCTTCGACCCCAGGCAGTCGGGGCTATCTTGGCCAATGCAAGGTTATCGCTTCGGATTAAGAATAGATATCAATTTGAATTGCCCGGGAGATGGGTCTGGTGCTATTTGGCGTCAGGGCAGATTGGACGCGGGAAAAAAAGGTTAATCGGCAAGGGGCGATCGGTATTTGGTGGAACCCAGCTTCTTTCTCTGCCTTTCTGGGGGCCTTGGGTTCCGGTTCCCAGCAGTTCGCCTACGGAAAAAATCGCCCTGTTATCGGGAAAATGGCCCTGTCGTCCTCCTTAAGAAAGAAATTTTCTCTATTTTGAGGCAGAAAAGTTCACAAACTGCCACCCAAAACTGTCTTATTAAATAGAAGGAGCGATGAAGTCAATCCTACTTTTTTGTTGAATTGTTCAAAATTGTTGATGAGGTCAGAAATAATGTTGGTTAAGAATGCTCAAAAATTGTGTGCGGCTTTGACTTTGGGAATGACAATGGCGATCGCCTCTCAACCCTCTGCTCTGGCTTTCGGCTCCTATGAGGAATGCAGAAATGTTTTTGGCCCTATTCCCTTTTGCTTAAATTTTCTTGATTTCGACGAATCTTCAGACAACTCTGCGGACAGTTCCACAGGAGACGAGTCAGGGCAGTCCGTCAGCGGAGTGGGGTCAGATGAAATTTCTGAATCTCCAGACAACTCTGCGAACAGTCTCACAGCAGACGAGCTAGGGCAGTCCATCAGCGGAGTGGGGCCAGGAGATGCGACAGAGATGGTCTCCGTCCCAGAGCCTAGTCTAATAGTAGGTTTGATTACAGTGGGCGGTTTTATGCTGGGAAGCAGGAAAAAGGCCAAAGCCTAACTGTTTGGACGCCCGCAATACCTCGTAGGGAAAAGTGGCATTTGCGAGTTATTCCTGACTTTTATTGCCAAAATTTTCTAACTCGGAAAAATCAGGAATTGCTTCGGAGTTTGTCGGTGGGGGCGGTGCGTTGCGGCAAGGTCAACATTTATCGTGAAAACCCATGATTTATCGATGCCGCAACACACCCTACCGGGGGCGACACCATCATAGGTAGGGTGTGTTATGCGGCCAGAAAATGTGAATGGTGACAAATCAATGATATTTCCGCATAACGCACCGTCCACGGAACCCCGAATTCAATTTTGGGTTAAATTCACATATTTATTCATGGGGTTTGTTGGTGGGGGTGGTGCGTTGCGGCTAGGTCAATATTTTTCGGCAAAACCCATAATTTATCGATGCCGCAACACACCCTACCGGGGGCTCCAGTACAATATCCTATTGAGCAACACCCATTTTTGTCATTGCGAGGGGCAGCGAAGCAATCTCAAAGGTCGAATTTTCGTTAACCATGCGTAAGTCCTGTCTATTTTGAGGCAGAAAAGTTCACAAAATGCCACCCAAAACTGTCTTATTAGTAGATGGAACAAATTCTCTCTATTGGCCTTGACGAATACAGGAGTGTATAAAATGTTCAAGAATAAAAGGGCTCTTATCATACATAAGGAAGTTTCATTTTCTTGTTTTTTTGGGTGCAGTTCATGGCACTATAACAGGAGATGTCTCTGATGATGGCAGTGAAGTATTTCCTGTACGAATCACTGCTCAAACCAATTTGGGTTCTGGTTCTTTCGATCTAGAAATTAACGGAAACGAAACGATAGACGAAGAACTCCAAGGAGCCAAGGTCGAAGTTACTATTTCACAATGGCAATGCGATCAAGAGACCCTAAGTTTTCATGTAAAAGCTGTGGCGAAAAAAGGATTTTTTTCATGCAACATTCTCGATGAAAGCTTCAGAGGAAGCCGTCACAATGCTGAAACATTAACAAATGTATTGGCCGATCTTGATATGAAGCTTAAGTCTTTGTCAGCAGCAAAATCAAGCTAATAAGCGGTTTTATCCCTCTTCTGTCACTTTCCAAAAAAGGGGGTTCAAACCCTGATTCTTTCGTTAAAATTTCCAAGAGTGACAGAAGAGGGATATTCATTAATTACAGCGCACACAAATTTTTGTTAGCGCCAAAAAGCCCTATCGATTCGCTCCTCAAAGCATCAATATTTAGGGAGCATCTCAATTTGGACAATCAACAACTTTCAAAAAACATGGAGAAACGCTCATGACGGAACCGATTTTAGTTAAAGATATCAACTCTGGTTCGGGTGGCTCATCTCCCAAAAATTTAACCAACATCAACGGCACCCGGTACTTTACAGCATATGACGGCACCAACGGCACTGAGCTATGGAAGAGCGACGGCACGGAAGGGGGTACGGTTTTAGTTAAAGATATCAGGTCTGGTTCGGTTAGCTCATCTCTCAAAAATTTAACCAACATCAACGGCACCCTGTACTTTAGAGCAAATGACGGCACCAACGGC
>NZ_JAJENT010000880.1:0-21513 GCF_035615515.1 Phormidium sp. CCY1219 | reverse complement strand
GACTATTCGGCTGCGGATCGCATCAAGCAACAGACCTGCTATATTTCACCACCACCACGCGATCGGTGGAAAAAAACTGTCCCGATGAGCGGAATAGTTTTTTATCCCTAGTCCAACTCCAGGGACGGAAAAAAAACATAGTGATTAGCGCAATGGTTATTTATCCCTAGTCCAACTCCAGGGATGGAAAAAAACATAGTGATTAGCGCAATGGTTATTTATCCCTAGTCCAACTCCCAGATATGGAAAAAAACTGTCCCGATGAGCGGAATAGTTATTTATCCCTAGTCCAACTCCCAGATATGGAAAAAAACTATACCGATGAGCGGAATAGTTTTTTATCCCTAGTCCAACTTCCAGATATGGGAAAAAAACATAGTGATTAGCGGAATAGTTATTTATCCCTAGTCCAACTCCAGGGATGGGGAAAACTGTATCGATGAGCGGAATAGTTATTTATCCTGTAGCGCGCCATCGGTGAAAAAGCCTATCGCGATCGCGCCATAGTTATAATATTTTGATATGGGTAAGGTAGAGAGTTTTTCTCCTCGGAGGTGCAAGCGCGGTAATAATTATTCGGCTACGGATCGCATCAATCTGAGAAAGGCTATATAAAAAAGCGGTTTTCAATGGGGAATTGAAAACCGCTCGATGTTAAACTTTTGCCGTTTCAGCAAAGCGAATTTTCAAATAATCCTCTTCCATTTTCGCTCCGCATGGTTGCAATGCTGCTAATGCCTGGGGCAGCACTAAGTTGCGCCGATGGTTGCCAATCCGGATATTAAGTTCATCTGCGGTTTTGCTCAGTTCGATTTTGTCTTTGGCGATTCCCGGTAGATACAGTTCTAGACTGTACTGATTTTGGTCTTGAATAACTCTAACGGTGGTTTCTTTGTAATAGACATCGGTGGGGTCTTCCGAGTCTCCAAACAGGGTATTTTTCAGGCGTTCTAGGGCGTCTAAACCGCACATTTCTTCAGAATAAAGCGGCACTTCTTTGACGGGAAGCGGACGGAAGTTTTCGTGAATTTCTTCTTTATGTTGCTGTTGATTTTCTTTCCAGCGCTGGAAAAACGGGTCGGTAACGGTATCGGGGATAATCCGATTAGCGATGACTAAATCGGTGGCCACATTGTATAGGCTCAAGTAAGCGTGAGCGCGTAAGGATTCTTTAATCACCATTTTTTCGGGATTGGTGACTAACCGCACCGAGGTTTGGGTATTGTCGGTTAAAACCCGTTCGAGTGCTTCAATTTGTTCGTAAAATTCATAAGGGGCATCCATCACATCTTTATCGGGTAAGGAAAACCCGGCAATGGGTTTAAAAATGGGTTCGACTAAGGGTCTGAGGGCGACGGAAATGCCTTGCAAGGGTTTGTAAAAGCGTCTCATGTACCAACCGGAAACTTCCGGCAAACTGAGCAAGCGCAGTGCGGTGCCGGTGGGGGCGGAGTCAATAATTAAAACGTCATATTCGCCTTCGTCGTAATGGCGTTTCATCCGCACCAAACCGAAGATTTCATCCATTCCGGGTAAAATGGCGAGTTCTTCGGCTTGTACGCCTTCGAGTCCTCGCGCTTGCAGGACTTCGGTGATATAGCGCTTCACGGATCCCCAGTTGGCTTCTAACTCGATTAAGGCGTCGAGTTCGGCTCCCCACAGATTGTCTCGCACCTTGCGCGGTTCGTGGGCGAGTTCCATATCGAAACTATCGGCGAGGGAATGGGCGGGATCGGTGCTGAGGACGAGGGTTTTATAGCCGAGTTCGGCACAGCGCATTCCCGTGGCGGCGGCGACGGAGGTTTTGCCAACTCCGCCTTTTCCGGTCATTAAAATTAAACGCATGAAGGTTTCAGTTTTGTCTGAGAATTTGTTTACACCTCTTTACTTTAACGGGTTTTTCTGGGTAACTGCGGCTACAGGGGTTTTTCTCCGGGGAATGGGTGGGGAGTTCAGGCGGGCGATCGCCTATCTATGGCCGGGGTTGGCTTCTCGTTTAACTGAGGTGGGCGGGCAATTTTCGCACCTAAGTGACGCGATCGCCGCTCAATTTTCCCGTCTTTATGGCTGCTTCTCATTTTGCGCCGGCGGTGGGGGACCGGGGGAAAAACAGTTGTTTGAGTACATCGAGGCGCGAGATATCCCAGTAGTCAATATGGGAAATAATTTGCGACTCGCGGTTAAGTTTTAACTCGCTGGTGCCCGGAATGGAAATTCTCGGTTCCCAGGGAACTGGTGCGGTCCAGTGCAAAGTCCAGCGGGTTTCGATGGTATTGTCGCGACGGCGAATATCGTGCAGGTCCATTTGCACATCTTTAAACCACTTGCTGATGAACTCGATGGTTTGCTCATAGCGATCGCGGCCCCGAAATTCGTTCATCGGGTCTTTGAAGTACACTTCTTCGGTGTAAATGCTGTAGGTTTGGTTCTCGGGAAACCGCTGATAATCTTGTTTGAGAATCTGAATAATATCCATCTGGCTCTCGTCCCGTGGCTTTGCGCCCTCAATTTCGGCAAAATTCCCCGTTAGGGGTTGACAAATGATTTAAAATGTGGTAATAAATTATGCTACCCCAGTGGTCGGGTACCCGTCCCTCGGGTGAGAGGGATGGGCGGCGAATGGGGTCAAGGGCGATCGCCCTCGGCCCGCATCGACTAAGGTTCCACTTCAGCATTTTGGTTGCCGATTTAACTTTTTCGAGCGACTTGTCTTTTATAAAATAACAATCCCCCGAGTAACCTCGGGGGATAGGGTTAGTTGGATTGAGGGTGAAGGAGAAGGGTTGGCTCGAAGCGGGACAAACGTTTCTCCCTCATCCTTTCCCTGGTAGTGGGAGTTATGCCAGCCACTCTTCCACGGCTTCTTCTTTGGTGTTGGTATTGCGGGAAGGAGTTTCGCGATTGAAGGTCATGTGAATCGAGCGGCTTTGTTCGCCATCCGCAGCAACGGCGACGATCGGGTAGTCGATGTTGCCATCTTGGAAAGACATTTGGAAGCGGAAGGTGCCATCGGGATTGAGTTTGATGGGACGTCCGCCCACGGTGACGGTAGCATCCGGTTCGGTAGCCCCGTAAACGATCAGTTCAGCATCGGCCACCAGCCAGAATTTGCGCGGACGGATCGGCGGTGCGGAGGCGGAGAAGCCGACGCCGGACATGCCCACACCAGACATGGTGAGACCGGACATAGTTGGGACTGCCCACATGCCCACACCGGAGGGGAAGACATAGGAGCTGACGGCTTGGGAGGGGTAGGCGGAACCGGGGACATGCTGCATGGAACCGAACACAGAGCCGGCCACCCGTTGCGCTTCGGCACCTTCTGCCATGCCGAAGATTTCGTCGTAGATGGGGTTGGCGGTTGCTGCTGCGGCTTTTTTGCTGGGGGGAACCAGTTCCAGGAAGGTTTTGCCCTTCAGGTCTTCTTCCCAGTCAACGGTGATGAATTGGTCTTCGATCCAGTCGGAGGGATAGACCGGGGGAGTGTGGACCGGGGTGGAACGGGCTAACACCAGCCAGCGACCATCGGCGCAGCGGTAGCCAATATCCACGGCATAGTCGCGATCGCTCACCGGAATCGGCAGATACCATTCCCGGGCCAGTTCATCGGAGGGATATTCCTGGATGCTGTGGGGGCTTTGGTATTCCAGGTTGATGTCGGTGACATCGTACAACCGCAGGGCGAGTTGCTGACCGCCTTGGCGACGCAGTTCTTCTTTGTGTTCGTTGGGGATATCCCAGTAGGTGTAGGCCCATTGGGGGTCGCGGGGTAGCAGCACGATCCGGCTTTCGCCATAGCCACTGGGCAGATCGCTGAGTCCTTCATCAACCGAGGCGAGAGTCCCTCCGGTGCGGTCTTCTTGTCCCAATTCAAATTTTGCTGCTTCCACTTCTTCCTGAGCCTCCAAGCTACGAGTTTGTTCGACAGAAATTTTGGTGCGTTGTTTTTCTTTGATTGCTGCCAGAAGTTGCGATTTCCGCATCCGGCTGTATCGGGAGATGGCATATTCGCTGGCGACTTTGCGAAGTTGCCGCAGTGTCATCTCTTCTAAGGGGGGGCGTTCTTTCGCCATTGTTACTGTGGCCTCCTATTCGGCTATACGACAGTTCGATCGCTTGGCCTACATCTCCTCGCGGGGACGCTCTGTGGCTCGAAGCGGGTCTCGACCTGCATTTTCTTAATTTGAGCCTTGGTGTTGGATCGCGGATCTAGTTTTTTGACTGGAAAATCAATTGCGGTCGGGATAGAAAAATACTGAATTGAAACTGGGGTCGCGCAGTTGCGAGGTTCTCGCGCTTTGCCCGGGGGATGGATTGCCTTGTTGTGGCAATTTGCCCGAGGCGTGGGGTGGCGCGATCGCCCCTTAGCGGCGCTCGAATCACCTGGCGCGATCGTCTGGGCTTGCATTCTCCCAAGCCGTCCCAACAGGTGGGCGCTTGGGGATGCTCGTCTGAAGAGTCAGGCTAACTCTGGCGATTTTTTTCCCACTCCCCCAGAGGCGGAGACGAGAAACGGTAAATCCACAGATTTTTTTTGGGATCGTTGGGATCGCGTTTCTTACCTCCCATGTTGCAGAAAACTCCCGATTCGGTCAAGGGGGTATAAGGGTTGATTTTCAGGGGTTTGACGGTTTTATGGGCAACTCGGGGATCGGAATGTCAGGGAATTTTGACATTAGGCGGAAAACGGGATCGCCTTCTCTGGGTCAAAATGTCAAGATTTCCTGACAAACCGCAAAAAGGAGCCAATTGCTCTGGGGTGCCAAGGGTGCGATCGCCGATGGTGGGGCAAACCGCTACGATAAAACCCCCGGACTGCGATGAGTCAGGGGGTTAGGAAAAGTTGAGGAACCGGGGGCGATCGCGCCACCAACTGGGATGAGCCTATCGGAGAATTTCCCAGTCCCGGATGCGCCACTGTCCATCGGTGCGAACCAACTGATACTGAACCTGCAAATTGTCCTCGCGCTGGCGAGTTTGCTGACCGTTTTCAAACAATCGAGCCGCTTCGCTGACCTCAACCACCACGGTGCCGCGATTCGGATCGGTTTCGCTAGCTTGCACGTCAGCCTCGACCAGATTGTGGTCGTATTCCCAATACCAATTCTCCTGGCGAGCATTTTCTGCCCGTTGCTGCCACACCGACAGGGCCGGATCCATAAGAATTTCTTCTAATTGCTCCACTTGATGCTCCGGACCGAGGGCCAGGGATTTAATCGATAACCATTTCTGAATAATGCTTCGACCAAGGGCTTGATTGAGCGGGCCGCCCATATCCACCAGGGCGTCGCTATCGGAAACTGGCATTGGCACGATCGCCTCGTGGAGGGCGATATCGAGCTGCTCTCCTTTCAAAGACGGACCCCTTTGAAACAGACCGGCGATCGCGCCAAGCAGCAACCACAGAAGCAACAGACCCAGCAGACCTCCGACGCCAAGCAAAATCAAGCGGTCTATCTTCATTCCTTTGAACCGTCCCGGAATCCTGCCTGTTCCGCGTCTGGTGCTACTGCGACGGGGTGCGGGAGGCGCTGTGGGTTCGGGGGCGCGAACTCTGGATGCCACGGGCAGGCGGCTGCGATCGTCCCCTCGAGCGCCGTTGGCGGGGGGGTGTTGCGAATGGGACTCGGCGATCGCTGGGTCGGGGACGCTGTTCGATCGCGCAGACTCCGGGGGAGGGCTGGTGCGAATGGCGGTGGGCAAGGTGGCCACATTCCCCGTGGTGGAAGAAAGTCGCGAGGAGGAAGAAACCCCATTGGCAGAGCCGTTTTTGGCTTGCAAGGTGGTAAAGGGGGATTGTTTGGGGGTGGTTGGTTCTGGCAAACCCACGGTGAGGGGGGTGGGCGGCGGTGGCACCACCATCCACTCGTTCTCTTCTTCGGCATTCGTGTCGGGTAGGGCTTCTAAATACCCTTGCACCTGCTCGTCGGCAAAATAATCTTTCAGGGATGCCTGGGCTGATGCCAAATCCCGAAAATGGGGAAAGACTTCTGCTTGCATCCAGCGCTCGCCATACAGACACAATCCGGGCAACAAGTCCGGCGAATCTTCGGAATTGGCGCGAATAAAGGCGAGGGTTTCCCGTTCCTGGGTGAGTTCGAGGGCTTGAGCGGCTTCTTCGGTTTGTCCCAGCAGCAGGGCGCAGACGGCTTGTTCCAGATGCACGTCCTGACGCCGCCCCAAGTGGGTCAGCAGCAGTTTGGCGCGCCGAATCAGGGCGGGTTGTCGCTCGGCAAACCCGCGCGCCACTAAGGCATACACGGCTAGATAGGTGGCCACGGCTGAGGGCCGACGGGCTTCGGCTTCAAACAGCTCTTGCTGTTCGGCGGCAGTTAGATGGCTGCGAAGTTGTTGAATGAAGCGCAAAAAGTCATCTACGGACAAGCCGGAGCGATCGTCTCCGGTGCCGTCTATTCCGCCCCGTTCCTCTAGCATGTCTTGCAATAACTGCAATCCGTGCTGTCGCTGCTTGAGTTTATTTTCCGGCAGGGCTAATAATTCTAAAATCCTGTAGGGACGAAGTTTGTAGAGGTCGGCTTGCATTTCTCCGCGCACCGAGGGGAATAATCCTTCGCGCAGTAACAGTTCTTGTCCGGTTTCTAAGGAGACGGCGGCATTTTCATATTTTCCTTGCTGCCATTGTTCTCGCCCCAGTTCTAAGCAGGCGAGGGCAAGGGTTAATACGATATCCGGAACCACCAGGTTGGGGTCTCCAAATTTCCCGTTTTTCAGGCTGATGTTGTTGGCGCTGAGGGTGGGTAGTCCCAGTTTTAACACCAGTTCGTATTCTCCGAGTTCTTGGAGAATGAGCAAGGCTCCGATCGATTGCTCTGGGGCAATATCCAGGCTCGGGGTATGGGGATCGAGGTAGGATTCCGGGGTCTCCTCGCCAGCGTTGGGTGCCTGTGTTTCCTGCTCTGACTCGAAGTCGTAGGTTTTGGTCAAAAATGTGGCATCGTATTTTTGCCGCTCCTGCGGATCGCACAGGACGGCATAGGCTTCATCGATTAGCTGTTTGCGAGCATCAGTGGCTACCTCGGAATATTCCCGCCGAGGCAGTTGCTCTTTGCGATCGCGATGCGCCTGCTTCAGTTGTTCAGCATAGCCAGGGGTTTCGACCCCAGGTACCTGAATCGGCAGGCCGAGAATCCGGTAATAATCAAGTGGCACTAGCACAGTCTACTTCCCCTGCTTTATGAGCAACCAGACAAACTGACAGCAGTTCCTATAAACGACTAAAATAGTGCAATAATTATAGTCCCTAGTCTCTATCATAAAAGGGATTCAGTTTATCGTCTCTGAATCCTTGACTCGCCATCAAAGGAGCCAGTCATGGTTTCGCGTCACCATCAAGATGGCGAGCAAGCGCCCTGGGTACGTGGTTGGATGTATGATAAGTCTTTGCCTCTATTTAACAAGGTCTGAGTAGAACCGTCAAATCTTCCCCCGATTGAGGCTTCCGGCAGGGAGGAGGCTTTCATCGGCTGGCAGGGGCGCGGGGTAATGGACACTTTTTGGCCGGTTCTGTGGCTCAGGCAAGACTCTCGATTTCCCCAAGATGGTACGATATCCTTTACCGAAAAGGGTTTGAGGGATTCAAGAGTAGAAATTTTCCCGCTTATTTGCCCTCGCGAGATGAAAATCATTTGCGAGAAAGCAATGGCTGCTTATTATTAGGTCAGGAAAAATCAATGATTCAGGAACGGACTGCACCCACTTTTGACGCAACATCAGTAGACCTCTCTAAAGATGAGGGTCTGATGCTTTATGAGGATATGATGTTGGGGCGCTTGTTTGAAGATAAGTGCGCTGAAATGTATTACCGAGGCAAAATGTTTGGCTTCGTCCACCTCTACAATGGGCAGGAGGCGGTGTCCACCGGGACGATCCGCTCGATGCGACGGGATGCGGATTTTGTCTGCAGCACCTATCGCGATCACGTCCATGCGTTGAGTGCGGGGGTGCCGGCAAAAGAGGTGATGGCGGAGTTGTTTGGCAAGGAAACCGGGTGCAGTAAGGGTCGCGGCGGCTCGATGCACATGTTCTCTGGCGAACATCGTCTGCTCGGTGGCTTTGCTTTTGTGGCGGAAGGTATTCCGGTGGCGACTGGCGCGGCGTTTCAAAGCAAGTACCGTCGGGAAACGATGGAGGATGAATCTGCCGATACGGTGACGGCTTGTTTCTTCGGGGATGGTGCCTGCAATAACGGTCAGTTTTACGAGTGCTTGAATATGGCTGCACTTTGGAAGCTGCCGATTATTTATGTGGTGGAAAATAATAAGTGGGCGATCGGGATGGCTCACGAACGGGCGACTTCGGAACCGGAAATTTATAAGAAGGCGGCTCCTTTTGGCATCAAGGGGGTTGAGGTGGATGGTATGGATGTGTTGGCGGTTCGCGCTGCCGCTCAGGAGGCGATCGCTCGCGCTCGTGCCGGTGAAGGCCCTACGGTGATCGAAGCCCTGACTTATCGCTTCCGGGGTCACTCTCTGGCAGACCCGGATGAATTGCGAAGCAAGGAGGAAAAGGACTTCTGGCTGTCTCGCGACCCGCTTAAACGCTTGGCGAAATATCTCGAAGAGCAAAATCTGGCTACGCAAGAGGAACTTGACGCGATCGAGAAGCAGGTGCAAGAGGTGGTCAATGAGGCGGTGGAGTTCGCGGAAAATAGCCCGGAACCCGATGCAAGCGAGTTACGCCGCTATGTGTTTGCTGAAGATTAATCCCTCACCCTTCTCAAATGCTCTGGTTTTAAGTTAACCTCCGAACCTTCTGCGGGACAGGGTATGGTGCCCTGTCCCCTCTTTTATGTCTGTTTTTCCCCGGCATCTGAATCTCTCCTGAGGCCGGTGCGGGGTGGCTCGTGGGGGAATACTGACGCCGTGGGTGCCCCCGGATTCGATGGGCGGTTCAATTGCATCGCGGACTATTTTGCGATCGCGATTCCGGGGGAGTGCAGTTCCGAGGGATCCGCAAGGGCGATCGGGTGCTGACCTCCTGTATGGGGGCTTTTTCTGCCCCCCAGTCTGACCCACTTCGGGGGTCGAGGGGCCTGGAAAAATTCTCTGGGCATATTAATTCAAAAAAAAAGTTGAAGTAATTCTCCCACCGAAGGAAAAATAGGTTATAACTAAGAAAGTTTCCGTAGATTCACGTAGGCGGCGAAGGAAAATGACCCCTAAAATCGTTTTCCTCGCGCAGATGGAGCCGACAAGTCAGTATTTTTACTGATTTTGCGGCCAATTTTTGCAAAACCCTTGACATATTGTCCTGTTTGAGGTACAGGAAATGTTGGAAGTTCTTTTTTATTCATTGGTGGTCTCCTATCTCGCGATGTTGACCCGGGCGACCTTTGGCGATACAAGAAAGCGAATGTAACTCGGTGCCCCGATCGCGCCGAGGTACAGTTCTATGCGTACTCTCTGTTCCTTTCTCCCAAGCCCTGGAGGTTGTCAAGTGTTTATCCAATGATATGTTTGTGCAAAAAATTCGGGGACAAGAAACGTCCTCAAATCAAAGTTTGACCGCAATCGGTTGGATCGCGGTCAAGCTTTCTGTACCATAGAATCTTCTCTGGGAAATGGCAGGGAATCCATTGAGAGGAGCCTAGGGCTTCTCACTCCCTTGTTGCACGAATTCTTTCGCTTTTTCTATCAAACCCGGTTGGGCTTGTTCTTGTTTGTATTGAGTCAGGTTTTTTTCATAGATTTTTTCTTGCCCTTCTAAGGTTTGTGCGTCTTCGATCGCTTCTTGGTAGGCTTCTTCGCGACTCTTAAACCGATCCTCTCTGTTATTGTTATCGAGGTTATATTCCTCTTTCACCATCTTCGTATCCAACCCGGTGGCGGCGTAACTGGGCCGATCGCCACAGAACGTGCCGGCAAGGGTGAAGATAAATGCTAACACACACAAAAGCGCGATCGCTCTGCGTTTGGCATCACCGAACACTGCAAAAATCCGCTGCATATAAATGACCTCAAGCTGTTTTAAACGAAGTGTCCTTTCGGACAACTCCCGTGCCTAAGCTGCATCGTAAGCGGCGATCGCGCCTCCTTACCTCTACCGAGAGATAGATTAACCCACAGAATTGGTTAAAAATTGCCACATTGCAGGCATTTCGCCGCTCATGGCTGTTTTTGCAGTATTTTTCTGCGGCGTTACCCGCGATCGCCGCTCTCGGGTAACCGATTGAACTGTTGCACGAAGCGGCGATCGATCCAATCTTTCAACCACCACAGGAGACGAGACGGTCCGACTCCCAAACCGCCGCGCGCCGCGATCGCTTTTCCAGTGCCGGTACTGAGTAACGTGAGAAATCGCGGTTGCGGTTTGTAGGGTACCAGCGGTTTCCCTTCTAACCTGCGAATCAAGTTTTTATACAGCGGTTTCCCCTGTCTCACGGCGAATACGCCGGCTTTCGGGCGCGGATTTTTGACCATTGTGGCAACATCTCCCGCCGCAAAAATATCATCGCGGTTCAACGATTGTAAATATTCATTCACTTGAATAAATCCCGCCGCGTCAGTGGCTAAACCCGATGCGGATATCCAATCGGCACCGGCGGCGTGCGTTACCCAAAAAACCTCATCGCACTCTACTCTCAAACCCGAATCACAGCTAACCTGAATTCTCCCGTTTTCTTGCTGTTTTAACGCAGTAACCGTTTCGCCTAAATGCAGGTTTATGCCGCGTTTTTCTAGGACATTTTTTAATGTTTTTCGGGTGTATTGATTTTTCTGAGTAACTAGGGAATTGCCGCGATGAAATAAGTGACGTTCGAGGTTTTGAAAATCTGCCGGGTCGAGCAGGCGACGCAGGCAGGCATCCACGGCTAACATTAATTCTACACCACCAGCACCTCCGCCAACTACTGCAAAGCGACGGGGTTTTTGCGGCGATCGCCGGACTTTTTCTAAAATACCATTCCAGCGTTCTAATAACTGGGGAACGGGTTTGGCGGGGATGGCGTATTCTGTTGCGCCAGGTACGGATTCCTGGGCGGGAGTGCTGCCAATATCGATGGATAAGACATCAAACTCCACTGGGGGAAAATTGGCGCAGATAACCCGATTGTTTTCTAAGTCGAGGGCGATCGCTTTATCGGCTAAAAATTCTGCCCGGGCAAAATTCGTCAGGCGATCGAGGTCGATATGGGCTTCCTCAAAGCGGTAAAATCCGGCGATATAACCGGGTAACATGCCGGAATAGGGGGTATGAACGCGATCGCTAATTAATGTGATGGAAACGTTGGGGCGGGGATTCATGCCCCATTCTTTCAAGGCGATCGCATGACTGTGACCCCCACCGATAAAAACCAGATGTTTTTTCATGGACTTTCAACTCGGTAGTACGATAGAATTGGTTTTGATTGTAGCCCAAATTTCTCCTTCTCGGGCGTTGATGTCCTCGGGGTAAAAAACTGGGGAAAGTTCAGCCAATCGTAGAGAGGCGATTAATCGCGTCTTTACAGCAACAGATTTGCGTCATCAACCGGGTTTATCGTCCCTTTTCTGTTATCCTGAAGCAAACCCCAGGGAATCGGCTACTTTGTTTTTCAGCCCTCCGATGATATAATAGAAGTTTGCTACTTTTACAGTTGTACCGTATGACTTCCACCCTCGAACGGCTGAAAACCAACGTTGAAAACGCATTAGTCGCCGCCTTTGGAGAAGAGATGGCGGGGACTGACCCGTTGTTAGTCCCCGCAAGCAATCCTAAATTTGGGGATTATCAATCGAATGTGGCGATGTCTCTGGCAAAACCGTTAAAGCAAAAGCCTCGGGATATTGCTGGGAAAATTGTGGAAAATTTGGATGTTTCCGACTTTTGCGAGGCACCGGCGATCGCTGGACCTGGGTTTATTAATTTTACCCTGAAAACCGAGTATTTGGAAAGCCAATTGGCGACAATTGCCGGCGATGAGCGTCTGGGTGTCGAACCGGTAGAGCATCCGCAGCGGGTGGTGGTGGATTTTTCCAGCCCGAATATTGCTAAAGAAATGCACGTGGGACACCTGCGATCGACCATTATCGGCGATAGCATTGCCCGGATTTTAGAATTCCGGGGTCACGATGTTTTGCGCCTCAATCACGTGGGGGATTGGGGCACCCAATTTGGAATGTTAATTACCTATTTGCGCGAAGCATTTCCCCAAGCACTCACTACCGCCGACGCTTTGGATTTAGGCGATTTAGTTGGGTTTTACAAAAAAGCGAAAAAGCGCTTCGATGAAGATGAAGAATTTCGCGAAATATCCCGTCAGCAAGTGGTGAAGCTGCAAGCCGGCGATGCGGAAGCAATTCGCGCTTGGGAACTACTGTGCGAACAATCTCGCCGCGAGTTTCAAAAAATTTACGACTGGCTGGATATTCAGCTTAAAGAACGCGGCGAATCGTTTTACAATTCCTATCTTCCGCAAGTGATAGAAGAATTGGATAAAGCGGGTTTGCTGGTGGAAGACCAAGGGGCAAAATGCGTCTTTCTCGAAGGATTTACTAACAAAGAAGGACAACCTCAACCGTTAATCGTGCAAAAGTCTAATGGTGGCTATAATTATGCTACCACTGACTTAGCTGCCCTGCGCTATCGCATCGAAAAAGATAAGGGCGATCGCATTATTTACGTCACCGATATGGGTCAAGCAACCCACTTCGCGCAAGTGTTCCAAGTGGCGACTCGCGCCGGCTGGATTCCCGAAAATATTGAGGTGGTTCACGTTCCCTTTGGATTGGTTTTAGGCGAAGGGGGGAAAAAACTCAAAACGCGCGAAGGCGAAACCGTTCGCTTGCGCGATTTGTTGCATGAAGCTGTCGATCGCGCCCGGGCAGATTTAGAAACCAGATTGAAAGAAGAAGGGCGCAGCGAAACAGAAGAATTTATCGATCGCGTCTCCCAAGGCGTGGGAATCAGTGCGGTAAAATATGCCGATTTGAGTCAAAATCGCACCAGCAGCTATGTCTTTAGTTATGACAAAATGCTCTCCCTACAAGGCAATACCGCGCCGTATTTGCTTTATGCTTACGTGCGGATTCAAGGCATTAGCCGCCAAGGAAATATCGATTTCCAAAATCTGGGAGAAAACCGCCAAATTCAATTGCAAGAAGAAACCGAACTGGTGCTCGCCAAACATTTACTCAGTTTGAATGAAGTGCTGCAAACCGTAGAAAGAGATTTGTTGCCCAATCGTCTGTGCGAGTATCTCTATCAATTGAGCAAAAAGTTCAACCAGTTTTATGAAAACTGTCCGGTTCTACAAGCCGAAGAACCCATGCGAACTTCCCGTTTGATGTTGTGCGATTTAACGGCAACCACCTTGAAATTGGGATTGTCCCTGTTGGGAATTAAGGTATTAGAACGCATGTAATTTTTTCCCTTTAACTCGTTCCCAGCACATGCTGGGAACGCACAGCTTGAGGCTCTGCCTCAAATAGCAATGGTCGGCAAAATTACACATTATTTTACTTGCCTAACAGTGGGGAGGCGGAGCCTCGGGAAGCCCGTCCCCAGGCGGAGCCTGGGAACGAGAAAAGAGTGTAATTTTGCTCGTAAAATCAGCAAAAAAATCCTTTGATTACTTGAAATAATCCCCAATTAATGGTAAAATAGAAAAGCGTAATTAAATCCAATCCATGATGAATCCAGAACCGATGACTTGGGCGTTACTGTTGTTATTGGGAACCTGTACGGGGGTGTTGGGCGGAATTTTTGGCCTGGGTGGGGGATTTTTGCTCGTGCCGATGCTGACCCTGTTAGGATTTCCCGTGATAGAAGCGGCGGCGACAAGTTTAGTGGGGGTATTTTTGACCGCATTTTCTGGCAGTTTGAGAAATGGGTGGATGGGGGAACTGAATTGGCGAGAATCGGCACAAATTGCCTTATTTGGAATTCCGATGGCGCAGGTGGGTGCATGGATGGGCGATCGCATTCCCGATGCTTGGTTGGGATTGTGTTTTGCCTTGCTATTGTTAAGTGGAATTTATCTGATGAGTCTGCGCCAAAACCTCAGCGATCGCCAGCAGTTGGAAGAACCATCGGAAGAGGTGGAACCCCCGGAAAAGTCCGTTCCTCGCCCCTGGAAGTTTGCCCAAATTGGGGCAATTGCTGGGGTGATGTCGGGATTATTTGGAATTGGTGGCGGGTTAATTATTGTCCCACTTCACCTGTTGTTAATTCGCGAATCAATTCAAACTGCAGTGGTCGCCAGTTTGGGCGCAGTAGTGCCGATCGCCGCCTCTGGTTTAGCGCAACATGCCTGGAACCATCGGGTGTTATGGATGCCCGGTTTGTGCATCGGTATCGGTGGAATGATTGGCGCTCAAATCGGCACTCGCCTGTTGCCCAAACTCAGTCCTTCTCTGGTGAATCGAGTCTACCGACTGGTGTTATTTGGGATGGCACTTTATATGATAGGGCAAAGTTTTGTTAAGGGACTGGTGTAAGGATTTTAACCGCAATAATTTGCCGCGATCGCAGTTTGGAGGTGAAAAAAATTGCTCTCTGGTTTGATATGATAGTTAAACGCGAATAAAAAGCACACAAAGAACCCGAATAAAAAGCGGGGGATTGAAATCGCGCCTAGGCAAACAAAGTCCGCATGACAAGGACTAATGCTTCTTGATTGCTATTCCTCCAGATGGGAGATGAGGCAAAATATTTACTCCTGTAGGGAGTTTACGAATCGCCAACAATCTGCTATATTATAACTCGCACAGCCCCGGAAAATACAATAATGGAATCGGCTATTTCTTCAATTTTATTCTTTCTTCTCGGCATTGCCACCGGAACTTTGGCGGGTCTTTTGGGAATTGGCGGTGGTTTGCTGATGGTTCCGGCACTCACCTTGTCAGGGGTGGCAATCGATCGCGCGACTGCAACCAGTTTAGTGGGGGTTTTTCTCAGTTCCGTGTCTGGGAGTTTCCGCAATTGGCGTAGCGATCGCTTAAACTGGAAAGCGTCTTTGGGATTGGCGGTGGGCGGGATTCCCACGGCGCAATTGGGCGCTTGGTTGGGCGATCGCTTGCCGAGTTTGTGGTTATCTCTCAGTTTTGCCGCCCTGTTGCTGGTGTCGATTTATTTGATGGGTTTGCGGCGCAAAATGCAGCAAACGGAAACCGGCGATCGCGCGGATGATGAGGAGAATGCCACCCCTTCCACTCAACCTCTCAAAGCGATCGCGATCGGGTTGCTGGCAGGTTTGCTGGCGGGGTTGTTCGGTGTTGGTGGCGGTGTAGTGATGGTTCCCCTGCAAGTGATTGTGCTACAGGTGCCGATTAAACAAGCAGTACCGATTAGTTTGGGTGCGATCGTGCTAATTTCTGCATCCGGTTTACTCCGCCATGCCTATCAGGGCAATGTGTTGTGGTTCACCGGGTTAGGCATCGGGATTGGCGCAATTGTCGGCGCGCAAGTGGGCACTCGCTTGTTACCTCGCTTACCTGCAAAAATTATCACCTTGCTGTTTAGAGCGTTATTGCTGGGATTGTCGATTTCGATGATTTGGCGCGCGATCGGCAGCTAACCAAAAGCGAGTGATATCACATGCGGTGAATGAGCGATCGCAGTGGGCGATCGAATTCGCGCCTGGGCAAGAAAAAGCGATCGAAATCGCGTCTGGGCAGAAAAAGGCCGGCGATTGAAATCGCGTCTGGGCAGGCACTAGCGTAGCCCGCGACAGCGCTATAGTCCGCCTACGCGGACTCTTTTTTTTCACATCATATCAGTCGGTTTTCAACCGACTTTAGCTATTAGCCGGGGACTTGCAGTCCCCGGGGGGCTGGGGCTATTTTTTTACCATAATGCCTCCAGATTTGAGATGAGAACACTGCCCACCCGCCATCGAAGGAGGAGAAATTTGATAAACTATAGGGGTGCGACACTGCCGCATTTTCTCACTATACCTAATAAAAGAGTGGATATATGACACCGAAGAAATACCCGATCGAACAAACCGATCCGCCGCGATCGCCCAGAGAAACTTTGCCGACAATGTACGATTTACCTAGCGAAAATCCGGAGTCACCCGGTTTGCCCGATGAATTTCACGACCTACAACCGGAATTACTGCGTCTGACGTTTCAACCTCCCAACTATCCACCCGGAGAAATCTTTGTCGGTACTGACATGAACCTCTATTATGATGTGCGTCACTCTAACTGGTATAAACGACCAGATTGGTTTGCCGTAGTGGGGGTGCCAAGATTGTATGACGGCACGGATCTGCGATTGAGTTACGTAATATGGCAAGAAGGAATCAGCCCTTTGGTGGTGGTGGAGTTAATTTCTCCCGGTACGGAAAACGAAGACCTCGGACAAACCACGCGCCAACCCAACCGCCGACAAAATGGGAAGTTTACGAACGAATTTTGAAGGTGCCTTATTATGTGGTTTTCGAGCGCTATACGAATCGACGGCGAGTTTTTATACTAAACGGCGATCGCTATCGATCGGTAGAATTCACGGAACCCCGAATTTGGATTCCCACCCTAGAGTTGGGAATCGGGTTGTGGGAAGGTGAATATCAAGGCATCGATCGCCTGTGGTTGCGCTGGTATGACGCAGGGGGGAACTGGATTTCCACGCCCCAAGAACTCGAAGCGATCGCCCAACAGCAGGCACAAATCGCCCAGCAGCAGGCACAAAGCGAACGTCAACGCGCCGAAACCGAACGCCAACGCGCCGACGCAGCAGAAGGGCGACTACAGGAGATACAACGGCGGATGCGAGAGTTAAGAATCGATCCCGATACTCTTGGCGAAGGATAAATCCAGTTGAAGCGATCGCAGTTTCTGGAGTCTTGAAATTGCGATTGTATAGATTTATAATAAACCTAACTATTCAACAAAGCATAGGGATAGAGTCAAAGTCACGATGAATGTAACCGAACTTAAAGTGAATTTACCTCAAGGAAATTTTACCCGCACTTGGCGATCGAAGTCTAATTCCTCCAGAAGTTGAGCTGGAATTTGGAGTTTTTTTAGCTTGGCTGAGGGTAGAAATTAGAACAGGCCATCGCTGCTTTCATGTAGAGACACCCATTTATGGCGTTTCCCACGTCATCCACCCACAGATAACCCATAATAATCCCATCGCCCCCTTGCCAAACTCGCAGACAAATCCTCCTTGGATAAAATCGCCGCCTCTATTGCATAATTCACGATTTGATTGCCAATAATCCGCCACGATTAATCCTTTATCATTCAAAATTATCCGCCGATAATTCGCCAATTATCGCTTGTATGTAAAAAGTAAAACGTTACCGTTGCGGTTGCCCCTGTGTCCACTGCATCCCTCGCCAATTGCGTAATTTAATCAATTGATTTTTGCGTCAATTTCAATATTTATCTCATATTTACCTAGTTGTACGGTTGTCAAATGACACGAATAATCCATTGATTTACAAATATTTATTTTCAAAAATTTGTTGCAGAATAAAAATTGCGTGATATACTGATGTCATCATTTAAAAAGTAAAGGAGTTCGCCAGAAAAATCAGCATTTTATCGGAATTACTCCGAATATAATCCAAACGGATAGCCCTACTGTTATGTAAACAGTGTAACAGTTTTACCGGAAAATCATCCCTCTGCCGGTTGATTTTCACTGCCCGATCGCACTTCCAATTAAACGGTTTAAACTCCAGTGCGATTCGCGAAAATCCCCCCTTGCGCTGGGGTCAAATCGTTACAAATTACGAAGTTGTTTTTCTAACGGAGTGGGAAGTGCCTCATGTAGAGACACCGATTTATCGCGTCTCCGCCACCCATCCACCCGTCTTTGACAGTCCACTTTTGCCGACGGTAACGTAAAGTTTTGTAACAAAATTCGACTTTTCCCGTAAAAAAAGCAAAATCCACCAGACATAGCTATAGAGAACCAAATAGAAGGCGATCGCACCCTGAACCCAAATCAGACGGATCCCCCTAAATCCCCCTTAAAAAGGGGGACTTAACCACCCACTCCGGTTCCCCCCTTCCCAAGGGGGGCTAGGGGGGATCCTCCGGAACTTCAGACGGATCCCCCTAAATCCCCCTTTTTAAGGGGGACTTGGAAATCCACTCCGGTTCCCCCCTTCCCAAGGGGGGGCTAGGGGGGATCCTCCGGAAATCTGACAATAAGCCCGATCGCCCGACAGACCCCAACCGTGATGCTGTTTGTAGCAAGGAGTACGTTTATGAGTCTCATGCCTCGACGACAAGCGATCGCCCATCGCCAACTTCCGAAAAAATTCCCCCAAACCTGCGCCAGCGTAGGGTTACACAAGCGATCGCCCAGTGGAATTTTCTCCCAAAACCTGCGATCGGTGCATAAAACTCCCCCAACCTTCCCATTAAATAAGTAGATCCCACGATCCGGGGTGGGATTAATCTCCCGTCGGGTGTTGCGATCGAACACACACCCAAAAAACAGCCCACACCATCAAACAAAAACGAGGATAGAACCATGTTGAATACCAACTTTGCCAACTCCACTCACGCCGCCTTAGTAGAAGAGTCCCTGAAAAACGCCTACAACACCTTAAGCGACTTCGCCAACCGTGAAGAATTTCTCCTCAAAATCCAAACCGCTTTTGGCGAAACCTTCCATGCCGATAAATTAGAAGGGTTACGGCAGCAGTGGATTGCCGGAGACTTTGCATCACTTCCGCAAATCGAAATCCTCACCGGAACCCAACTCAGTGGCGCAAATGCTGCTTATGCCGGGGAAAATAATACGATTTACTTCTCGGAAGACTTTCTGAGTCAGTATGCTGATAATCTTTCCGCCATTAACAGCGTGTTGTTGGAAGAAATCGGCCATTATGTGGATTGGCAGATTAATGATGAGGATACCCCAGGGGATGAAGGGGAATTGTTTTCTAATTTGGTGCAAGGGTTTGAGTTGAGTGAGTCTCAGGTTCAGGCGTTGCAGGGTGAGGATGATGCGATCGTTTTGAAGTCAGATATTAATTTCACGGAAAACTTTTTAAAGTTAGAAGCAGATTTAGAATCAAGCGATGGTTGGAATTACACTCCTTATAATTGGGACGCTGACAATGCGGCTGACCTTGTATATGCAGCTATCATCGAAGAACGAGGACAAAGCAAAGTTGTTTACATGAACGGAATCTGGAATACATATGATGGTGCCAAACCTGGGGCTGAAAACCTTCAAAATACATTTAATATTGATCTGTCATTAAAAGATTCATTTGATTATCAATTCGTTTGGAATCCAACCAAAGATGGAGATATGGGCTTCGGTGGACTTTTGTCTTTTCAAATTCAAGAACAAATTGATAAATTCAATGATGTTGTTAACGAGAAGTTATATGATTATACTATTAAAAAATATGAAAAAAAAATAGAGGAAGATCCGAGTTTACTTGATTCACTGACCTTGGAAAATGCAGCCTACCTTCAAAAATTGAAATTGATTTCCGATGATTTGTTGGATTGGGCATCCTTAATGAAAATAGACGCACTAAATATTGTTGATTTTTTCGATAAATATGGAGGCATTGATAATTTTATAGAATCTCTTGATACTTTTGAGGATGTAGATAGTGATATCGCTGAATTTTTTATTCAGTATCTTGATAAGAAACCGGCTACAGTAAGTGAACAGGTTAACGAAGGAAAAGCAAAAGAAATTAAAAAACTTCAAGAAGAAGAAGATATTGAACAAGGTGCATGGGTAAATGAAGCTATTTTATGGTTGGCAAAAAACCCACGAAATAGTTTACAATTACTGGCTCACTCACAGGGAAATCTGTTTATTGAGGATGCTCTGAATAAAATCATTGAAGCCGCTCCAACTAACTTATCAAGAATTCAAGTAATAGGATTTGCTTCTCCAACTAATTATTCCCAAGTTAAATCAGAACATTCCGATCTAGAGATTGAACTTATAGAAAAAAACGGTTCTGATTTTGTTCCTGATTTGCAGATTGATGCCAACGTAAGTTACAAGAAAAAATTTCAGAAATTTTTTGGTGATTTTTTGACAAGAGATATTCCTTTGGGAGTTGCGGCTGGATTGAAAGATCATACATTAAAAGCTAATTTAGAAAATGAAGATTTAGTGTTTCAAGCTCGTTCAAGTTTCAGTTCTTTCTTTGACAGCAAACAACATCATTATGACGGTTATCATTTTAATGATACATCTCCAACAAGTTTGTACCAATCAACTCATGAAGGTTATGCTTGGAGCGACTACATAGAAGGCTGGGGAGGTCAATCCCAGACTTTTATAGCCAAAGCAGGCAATGATGTAATTCGCGCCAAAGACCAGAACGATGTCTTAATTGGTGGTTCTGGATATGACTTTTTAGACGGAGGCAAGGGAGTAGATATTGCAGACTACTCAGATCCAGGAGAACAAACTAGCCCCATTGTAGTTGAATACTCTTCAAGAGCAGGCTACGACATTTATACGGTAGTAGATAGTCGCGGTCATCAAGATGTTCTTAGTAGTGTTGAAGTTATTCTTGGAACCAGCTACCAGTATTCTGGTTTTACTGGGCCAGTACCGCCTGGAACTCAACTTTTTGCAGATCGAATGTCTGGTGGGTACGGCACCGATATTTTTCTGGGTCTAGGTGGTAACGACAATCTGTTAGGTCATGATGGATGTGACTTTTTAGACGGGGGTAATGATGCCGACTTTATTGATGGTGGAGATAAATCGGACATAATAATAGGTGGTGAAGGCAAAGACGAAATCTATGGTGGTTCTGGAAAGGATGTTATATATGGAGATCAACAAGAACTACAAGATGATGACGGCGATATTATAATAGAAGCTAGTTTTACATCTTTTAGCCGTTCTATTTATGCTGAAACCTCCACCACAAACTTGGTTAACGAAAATTCTCTCAATATTAATGAGTTAAGTTCATCAATTCAAAATTTTGACCCTAACGGTTCGTATGAAGATAAAATTTCTGGTGGAGAGGACGCAGATAAAATCTATGCAGGTTTTGGCAATGATACTGTTTCCGGTGACGGTGGTAGTGACTTAATTTACGGAGATTCAGGAGACGATCGCATCTCCGGCGACGGTGGAAACGATCGCATCCAAGGCAACCTCGGACAAGACAACATCTCCGGAGGCGACAACGAAGACACCATCCAAGGAAACGAAGACAACGACATTATTTCCGGGGATAATGGCAACGACTACATCGAAGGTAACACCGGCGATGACAGTATCTCTGGTGGCAACCAGGATGACCAAATCTTCGGCAACGAAGGCGAAGACAACATCACCGGAGATGCCGGTCAAGATAACATCGAAGGCAACGACGGCAACGACAGCATCCAAGGCAACGATGGTCTCGACACCATCTCAGGCGGCAACGCCAAAGACACCATTTCCGGCGGCAACGACAGCGATCAAATCTTCGGAGATGCCGGAGACGACAGCATCACCGGAGATGGCGGCGACGACTACATCAGTGGTGGCGACAACAACGACATTATCGCAGGCAACCTCGGCAACGACAGCATCCAAGGAGATGCCGGAGACGACAACATC
>NZ_JAJENT010000879.1:0-481 GCF_035615515.1 Phormidium sp. CCY1219 | reverse complement strand
GTGGCGACAACAACGACATTATCGCAGGCAACCTCGGCAACGACAGCATCCAAGGAGATGCCGGAGACGACAACATCGCTGGCAACGAAGACAACGACACCATTTCCGGCGGAGACGACAACGATCGCATCACCGGCGACAGCGGCAACGACAATATCCAAGGAGATGCCGGAGACGACAACATCACCGGCAATGCCGACCAAGATTATATAGAAGGCAACGACGGCAACGACAGTATCGAAGGTAACGATGGTCTCGACACCATCTCCGGCGGCAACGACAAGGACACCATATCCGGCGGCAACCATAATGACCAAATCTTCGGAGATGCCGGAGACGACAGCATCACCGGAGATGACGGCGAAGACACCATCAGTGGTGGCGACAACAACGACATTATCGCTGGCAACCTCGGCAACGACAGCATCCAAGGAGATGCCGGAGACGACAACATCTCAGGCAACGACGGCGACGACATCAT
>NZ_JAJENT010000878.1:0-19311 GCF_035615515.1 Phormidium sp. CCY1219 | reverse complement strand
CCGCCCACCGGATCGCTTCCGCCCACCGGATCGCTTCCGCCCACCGGATCGCTTCCGCCCACCGGATCGCTTCCGCCATCCGGGTTGCTCGCGACTACGGTGGATGGAGCAGTACCAATCGTTTTGGAGCTACCCTCGCGCTCGCTATCGGGAGTGCCGACGGTCATCAAGCGCACGCCAAAGGTGCTCGAGGTAAAGTCACTCAAACTCAATCCAGCGCCGGAGATGGTAAAGGTGGTCGTTTGATAGTCATCTCCACCGGAAATTCCCTGCCGACCAATTTCTACTCCAGCGTTGAAGTTAATGCCAGTACCGTTGAGCTTAGCACTGTTGCCGATGCGTCCAGATTCGTTCGCGGTTCCCTCAATGGCAGTGATGGGGCCTCCAGAAACCGGGGAAATCGTGACTGCGCTGCCATTAGGAAGATTTAAGAAAACGCCGCGCAGGTCGCCGATCGCTCCGGTGGGGCCGGGGACCACATCAACCGTCGCTTGAATCGGGCCGCTAGGGTCGGTTTGCGACAGCTCTATTTGTACGGTGGGATAATCCGCCGCCTTATCGCCGTTGGTGGCGTCACTCAGGTCGAGAGTTAAAGTATCGGCGTTGGCTGGTGCGGCAATTAACGCGGTTGAGGCGAAGGCAAAACCAACGGTGGCGATCGCGGTTTTGGTCAAATTAGAAGTTAGAGCTTGTTTGTTAATCATCGATAGAACCTCCGAGTTCATAGCTTAGCAGCGCCCAAGAGAGAGAAAGTCTGAGGGTGTGACCTGCTTCTTTTGCTCATCTGTCTTATTATTGCCTTGTCTTTTTGCGTATGTCTAGAGGTTTAGGTCTTTCTTCATCAAAAAAATATAGAGTTTTCCTTTTTGTGAAGTGTTGATGAGCTGCGGGAAAATTCAGCAATATGGCTGATGACTTTTTTCCCACCTTGTAGAATTCCGTGAAAATCCCGAGGCCAAATCCATAGCCATTCACAAATCTTCAATTATTGGCAAGAATATTTTTTGGCGACAGAAATTTAAAAAACCTCTGTCATGCTATCGGTTTGGGAAAGCGCAAACGCTTGTCATGTAGGGGATACGCTCTTTCGGTAAGCTCAACAAATTTCCGTTTGTGTTCCTGCTGCGTTGGCGCAACTGCCGGCATTTTCTGTCTCTGGCGGTTCCACGGTTGTTAAGCAACTTAATGACAATTTCCCGGAACTGAAAGGACACCCTCTTCCCTAGCCGGCTAGGCTTTTTGGTCCAAAAAGGGTCTGGGTTTTTCCGAAAGTGGCACTGGAAAATGTCTCCTTGGGGCGCAGGTTAATGAATCCGATCGCCGGTTTTTCTATTGCTAATAAATTGGCCCCGGTTGTTTATCTACCTGTGGCTCGATTTTCTCTAGGCGATCGACACCCCCCGTGCGATCGCCTCGTCACGCCCTCTCCTCTATTGTGCAATCTTTGCCAAAATTGGGGTGGAGGGGCCATCCACCCTCGCCGGGGTTGCATTTCCCTGGATCCCTGGATAAAAAAAGTGGGGGTGCAATGTCACACCACCCACTGACATGCCAGACTATTGGCAATCGCCAATTCGCAATTTTCTCAATTTACCCCCCTAAAATGGCGTCAGGGATTCTCCTGCAGCTTTCCATCCGTTGACACTGGGGGGGAAACTCATTACGTTGTTGTAACCCAGCAGTTGCAAGACGGTCATCCCCATTGTGGACCGATGCCCGCTCGAACAATAAAGCACCACGGGTTTATCGGTGGGGATTTTCTCCAGATTATCGGCTAGCGATCGCAGGGGAATATTCACCGCATCCGGAAGATGACCCATCGTATATTCGGCAGGCGATCGCACGTCTACCAGCAGCATATCCGGATGATAACTCCTAAAGTCTTTAAACGCTTTCACCCCGAGCAAAGCATAATATCCCTTGGGTACATTTTCCAGAAACTTCTTGGCGGCGATCGCATCAAATGCCGGCTCCTCTTGTGCAGTAGACGCCTCCGCCACCAGGCTCTCTCTCCCGGCACTAATCCCCTCCGCAGCAGCCGTTTGCGGAGCTGAAAACACGCCCAAAACCGTCACGATAAAAAACAACAAACTGAGAATACTTGTGGCAATAATCTTGCGGATTTTCATGTTAATTTTACCTCCTTTTATCGTCTCATTTACTGTTAAAATAACTGAGTTAATCGAATCTTTGGGGTGAGGACAATCTATCGATTCCGATAGTGTGTTACCCCCCGCTTCTCTTTGGCGGGTTAATTTCACTCACCCCATTATTGTTTTCTACGCCTTCACCGCCAGATTTTCTTCCCAGAGGCGCGGCCCAGAGGCGCGCCGAATATCCCGCCAAATTTGCGTAGCGGCTAAGGCTCCATCCCCCACCGCCACCGCCACTTGATTTAATCCCACTTTTAAATCACCAATGGCAAAAATTCGCGGGTGAGAAGTACGCCCCATTTTGTCAGTGACGATATTTTGCCCTTTGAGTTCTAAATCGATGCCTTTTAGATAGGTGCTATGATAGTGCGACCCCATCGAAATCAATCCGGTTTCTAATTCCACTACCGTACCATCCACTAATTCCACGCCAGTCATGTGGTGATTTTCGCCGAGGAACTGTTTGATGGGGGTTTCTATCAGACGATAACCATGCGATCGCAGTTTTTCTCGCATTTCTCCACTCACCTCAAACAACCCATGCGTGAAAATAGTAATATACGGCGTAAACCAGCTTAAATTAAACACCATCTCCTCAATGCTGGCTTCGGAACCAGCAAAGAACCCACAGTGCTTGTCGGTCATTTCATAGCCATCGCAAACCATACAAACATGCAGGTTATATCCAGCATAGTCAAAGACATTTTTCATGTCTTCTAAGGGCACTAAATGGTCGATAATCCCACTGGCAGCAATTAAATATTTTGACCGAAACACGGGATAAATGCTATTTTGCCGACCGACTTTCACCCGCACGGCAAAGGTTTCTCCCTCATCGATGACTTCTTCCACATAACCGTTTAACATATCCCCATCCAGGGAACTGTAATGCTCTTTCCCTTGTTTGAGCAATACGCGCCCGGGAGTATCCGGCGGCAACCCTAAATAATTGTGCAGTTCTTGCATCCAAAATGACCGTGCTTTGCCTTTATCGATGATTAAACTCGAAAGCCGAAATCGTTGCAAATAGACGCCGGCAGATAGTCCCCCGGCTCCTCCGCCGACGATGATAGCATCATAAATGCGATCGCGGCGTTCTTCCAGATTTTTTTTCGTCAGTTGCATGGCTGCTTTTCTCCTTGACCTGAAAAATGAAACAATCGGTTAAGTAAAGGCACGGGATTTGCACCCCTATTGTCATCTATCTCGGCAAAAATTACCTAAAACTTCGATAATTAAAGCGGGAATTTAGACCGAATAGAGAGCAGTTTTAAGAGGTGCCGGGGATGAATTATCCCCGGCAGTGGCGAGCTGTATCCTGCGGGTGCAAAAACAAAATGAAGCGCTAACTCAACGGAAGGACTTACACTGAAGTCGCCGGGGTTGGTTCGTTGCCTTTGCGGGTTTCAAAGCCGAGTTTTTTCCATTCTACCATGCCGCCGGTGACGTTATAAACGCGCTTGAATCCCCATTTTGCCAGTTGTTTGGCGACTATCGGACTGCGATGAGCGGTGAAGCAAATAATCGCAATTTCTCGCTCTGGAGACAGGTTTTGAAACCACTCGGGCCACATCCATTGGCGCAACAGGGGAATGCTTCCCATCAGTACCCGAGGTAAGCTCAGGTTGAGGGCATTCGGTGCATGTCCGCTTTTATATTCCAAGTTGGAGCGCACGTCAATGAGTAGGGGGGGATTGCTGAAAGCGACAAATTCTTGTGGGGAAATATTGGTTACGGAATTGTCGAGTTGATTGCTCATGTTAATCTCTCCTGGTTATGCGATCGCTGTGTCTTTTCTGACTTGTCTTTTCTCAGTGGGTTGAGGAGGATGGGCATTGCCCACCCTAGGGTTAAAATGTCTCAAATTCTTATACCCACCACGGTTTTTGGCCGGTGCGCGGATCGATGTCGTTCCAAGGTGCGATCCAAATGCGATCGCCTTCTATGCTGATGCGAACTAATTTCAAAGGTCTATCCGCCGGACCGCGTTCCACGGATCCATCGGGAGCAAACCGGGAACCGTGACAGGGACATTGGAACTGTTCGTCCATTTCGTTCCACGGAAAGGTGCAACCAAGGTGAGTGCAGTTGTTCACAATGCCGCGATCGCCGAGGGTACCGTCTTCTTTCACGGTTAAATATGTCGGTTCCCCCGCTAAACCCGCCACTAAGGCGCGGGTCCCCACCGGTTCGGCCAAAATTTGACTGGCCCGAATCGGATTGCCGATTTTGTCTTTGGCTAAAATCGCACCGCCTTCGGTGGTTTCTGAGGGCGGGACAAAGTATTTGGACACCGGATAAATTGCAGCGCCTGCCGTCGTCGCTACCGCCGCACCGGTGAGAAAATTCAGCAGCTTGCGCCGCGACATCGAGGGACTATTCAATCTCAGTGTCTCGTCCATAAGTAAATCCTCCTAAGCAATTTTCAATCGAATTGCGTTCTATAATAGTTGTATCACTATTTAGTTATTTAGTCAAGGGTTAACGAAAATTTTTCTCGTTTATCCCCTAGGGGAGGATGAAGAATTAAGACTTGAGAATGGAGAGTTGAGAATTAAGCAATTTCTTGCGCTGTGCTGGTTTTCGGGTTTGCCAGGGTTCCCCGACCCTGGGGGAATTCTTGCAATCCCTCTACAATCTTATCTTGCGATCGAGGATTACAGATTGTCAATTTCGGATAACGAATCCCGGGAAAATCTTGACAGAAAAATGGTCAGGTGATTAAATAAGTATGTAGTGATAAAATGGAAATCGACCCCACCGAGGGAAAGCGGGTGCTTGGCTCTGTGGGAATCGCGGGCGATCGCCTACCATTAAGGGTGAGGCAACAAAACGGGAGGATGTAAAGACTGATGGCTCATATCGTTGTAATTGGTGCGGGGATAGGCGGATTACCCACCGCCTATGAATTGCGGCACCTGCTTCCCCGCGAGCATCGAATTACGCTGATTTCCAATCAGCCAAGGTTTACGTTTATTCCCTCCTTGCCTTGGGTAGGATTGGGGTTAATGTCACTCGATCGCATCCAACTCGAAGTCAGCAAACTGTTAAAAAATCGGGGCATTGCCTGGAGTGAAGGCAAAGTCACGCGACTCGATCCCGAAGGGCAAAAACTGTGGCTCGGAGAAGAACAAATCGAATACGACTATCTGGCGATCGCCACCGGCGCGGAACTCGCCTTAGACGAGACTCCCGGACTCGGACCGGAAAATGGCTGGACCCACTCAGTGTGCAATGCAAATCATGCCATACTCGCGCGCGAAGCCTGGGAGAAATTCTTAAAAAATCCCGGCCCACTGGTGGTGGGAGCTATGCCAAAAGTCAGTTGTATGGGACCAGCTTATGAATTTGCATTATTAGCCGATTATGTATTGCGAAAGCTAAAATTGCGCGATCGCGTTCCCATCACCTTCCTCACCCCAGAACCCTATCCCGGGCATCTGGGAATTGGTGGGATGGCAGACTCTTATGAATTAGTCACCCGGTTGTTAGCCAAACGGGAAATAGAAGTCATTGCTAATGCAGAAATTACAGAAATTGCTCCCGAAAAAATTGCCTTAGCCGATGGATCTTGCCTGCCTCATTCCTATGCTATGCTACTCCCGCCATTTCGAGGACCGCGTTTCGTCAGAGAACTGCCCGGATTTGCAGACAAAGATGGATTTATCCCCGTTTTGCCCACCTGTCAGCATCCCCGATTTTCCTCGATTTATGCAGCAGGCGTCGTGGTGCAACTCGCACCGCCAGAAGCCACCCCAGTGCCCGTGGGAGTCCCCAAAACCGGACAAATGACTGAGGCAATGGGAATGGCTGTGGCTCATAATATTGCCCTCAAATTAGGCGCGATTTCTGGCGCGACAATTACCCCGACTTTAGATGCAATTTGTATGGCGGATTTTGGCGATACGGGTCTTGTATTTATCGCCGATCCGGTGTTACCCGATCCAGTCACCAAACAACGCACCCGCGCCTTCGTCAAACAAGGTCGCTGGGTGTGCTGGGGTAAAGTTGCTTTCGAGCAATATTTTCTCGCTAAAATGCGCTTCGGATTAGCTATTCCCTGGTTCGAGCGTTTTGGACTGAAATTGTTAGGACTTTCTCTCGTTGAAGCTACAGGAGACTCGACACCGATCGCAGGAGTTACTCAATGGAAATGAATTTAAAGCCAGAGGAATTTGAATCTTTGGCAGAACGGTTTAAAATTCTCGGAGAACCCACCCGGTTGCGGATTTTGTCGGCAATTTGCGGTTCCGAACGCAACGTGCAGGAAATCTGCGATCGCACCGGGTTGCAGCAAGCCAATGTTTCCAAACACCTCCGCTTGCTCAAAAATGCTAAAATTGTGGCTTGTCGCCGGGTTGGAGTATGCCGCTACTATCGGGTTATCGATCCGGATTTGTTAAACCTGTGCGTACACACGCGCAAGCTGATGCAGCAGCAAGAAACTATGGTGCGATCGACGGTATAATCGGGGATGCATAGGCTCTCAGTTCTCAAACATGCCAGGTGCCTACCATTGTTTTCAACCCGCAAGCGTTTTGGATTCCCATAACTGAGAGTCGGTTTGGGTACCGCCAAATCAGACATCCCCCATTTTCCCGCGAACAGACAACCATTCCCCCATCACCTTTCCCCTAGCTCATTGTGTCGATCAATCCATCGCTTGATGGAAATACAAAGCTATAGTTAAAAAGGAGACCCCAACTATGAGAAAGTATCCAGGGTTTAAAACGGTTTCTCGCCTGCTACTCGCAGCGATCGCCACGATTTGGCTGTTTACCTTACATCCCCAGCCGGCGATCGCGCTTCCTGACCCCGCCCAACTCGCAAAAGCGGTGCGAGAAATCGAATACCTCGATGGAATGCGCGCCGGTTTAGCCTCCACCCTGGAAGATAACACCGAAGAACCCACCCTGCAAACCATGAAAGAAGTGTGCAAACCGGTGGGCATGAAAGCCAAAAAACTAGCAGAAGAAAACAACTGGCAAGTGAAACAAATTGCCAAAAAATATCGCAATCCGGCCCATAAACCGGAAAACGTCCAGGTGCAAATGGCACTAACCAAACTGGATCTCGATCCGGAATTGATGGGATTTTGGGAACGAACCACCGTTAACGGCGAACCCGGAACCCATTACTATCGCCGCATTAACGTGGAAGCCAGTTGTCTCGCCTGTCACGGCGCGAAAGACGATCGCCCCCAATTTGTGAAAGAAAACTATCCCCAAGATTTGGCCTATGATTTTGAAGTCGGAGACTTGCGCGGGATGTATTCCGTGTTTATTCCCGATGAAATTCAGCAAGGCGTAAAAGAAGCGATCGCCAATTAGAAATTCCCCCTATTGTGGGGAAAATTGCTGTAATTTTGGTAAAAAAACGCGGCAATTTTCCCTACTTTTTTTGATGAATTAATTGCCCAAATCAAGGGATTGCCTCGTTGAAAAAATTGGTAAAAAAAAGCATGAGGAGGTCAGAGAATGAGTTGGAGAATCGGACAAATTGTTTCCTTGCTTTTAATTTTGGGTGCGGTGATGTTGTTGCTGGTTATCGATATCGGCAGTTTTTCCACGGAAATTAGCTATAATCCCGCGTTCCAAATTTCCGAAAGCAATGGGCGATCGCAGCTTGCAATTCCCAACCCTGATAGTTTGTCTTGGGCGGACATTGAAGACTGGTTGAACCGTGCGATCGGCGATTAAACATCTCCCGAAAATCCCTGCTTCGCCCCTAACTCGCTTTCCCCTGGGAACGAGTCTAATTAAATCCGTTCCCTACTACCCTTTTTCCACAGGACTCACGCACCGAAATCACGGGTAGGGTGGGCAACTCGTTGCCCACCCTACCGCTCGCTTTTCCCCTGGAAAAGTCTAATGTAACCCGTTCCGTAACTTGACAAAAAAGCGCCAAAATGATAAACAGAATTTGCCGAAAACTTTCTAAATTTGGCGGATTGGACGCCGGCATTCTCTGGCTGGTGATTCATTTCAGCAGTTTTCCCGCCCTGGCGGCGGACATTGAACCCGGAAAACACCTCTCGGAAGCGCGATCGCCATTAACTGCGATCGCCTCCGTCACAGAAAACCCCGATAACATACAGCAAACAATGGTTAATTCTTTTCAACAGCACCCGCGCCGATTCGGTTGCGGGGGTTCCGGACATCGCAAGCGGTACGGACAAGGCAAATTTGGAGGATGTGGGCGAGGGTCTTTCACTGCACAGAAAGCCAACCCCAGGGCCAGCAAAACCCTGGATGCGGAAACTCATCAAGCGCTCATCGAAGCCATCAACGATGAATATAAAGCCCGTGCCTTTTACGAAGCAATTCTCAACAAATTCGGGCCGATTCGACCCTTTAGCAATATCATTCATTCCGAAGCCAGACATGCGGAAATGTTGAAGCGCCTGTTTGTCAAATATGGCTTACCCATCCCGGAAGATACCTTTACCGGCAATATGGAAGCGCCCGAAAGCTTGTTCGCCGCTTGTCAAGCTGGTATCCAAGGGGAACTGGATAATATGGAAATGTACGATCGCTTTTTTTCCGTCGTCCGCGAACCGGATATCCTAGACGCATTTTCCCGGTTGCAAAGTGCTTCGCAACAACGGCATTTGCCCGCGTTTCAACGTTGCGCTCGTCGCTACAGCCAGTCGCAATAATTTTGTCCGGTGCAGAGGGATTGCGCCCGCTTGCTCTCGCTCTCGCGATGGATTTTGGTCTCGTTTTTATTTTGAGACTGCAAAATGTAAAGTTATGTTAAACCTCTCCCGCGAAGCTGACAGACGGTTTCCGGGAGAGGCTTGCTTTATTTTTCATGCAATTTCATCATAAAACAACCAAAAGGCAAAAATTTTTATTGCTTTTACTATGCATGGTAATTGTTGGCGAATTTTACAGAGTATTCATTGCTCCATAAGGGTTTTAGCTATGCTGTCATATTTTAATTACTTGCAATTTTAAAATAAAATAATCCGGTTCGACCCTCGGGAATTTCTCACCCCGCATATTTGCTCATTGACAATATAACTAGATAGTCATAGACTAGAATTAAATCGATCTAGAACCCAGCAGAGGTAGATATGAAACCCAATCAATTCTCCACCAAAATCATCAACAGCGCTTTAGTGGGACTGTCTGTCAGCGCGATCGCAGCGATCGCCCCTGCAGTGCGGGCAGTAGAATTCCCGGATGGAACCGTCGCCTTCGATCGCCCTCCGGAATTTGTCGAAGTGGATGTCAACCACAACTGCGTCAGCATGCCGGCGGATTATTTCTTCACCTTGCAGGTGCCAGAAAATGGAGGCGAACCGGTGCAACGCCTGACCATCTCACAAGAAGAAGGACTCGAGGAGATAGACTTCAACGTAGAAGTCACCGCCGCCTGTGAAAGCGAACGCAAGGGAGAACCAATTGCGATCGCAGATGTAACCCGCGATCCAAATGGGCGCAATGTGTCGATCGCCTTTGAACGTCCCATCCAACCGGGCGAAACCGCGATCGTGCGCCTCCATACCAATCGCAACCCCCAAACCGACGGCATTTACTTATTTGGCGTTACCGCATTTCCTGAAGGCGATCGGGTTCGCGGTCAGTTTTTAGGATTCAAGCGCCTACAATTAACCGCTGACTGATGAGTTTGAAACTCAACAACCAGCTAAGCATTAAATTTCACGATCGGAGGGTGGGGATAGCTCACCCTCCGAGTTATCGATCGCCATAAAAGTTAGCCGGACGATTCTCGCGATCGCACAGAAAACACAGGGCGATCGCGACTCAAACATTCATCGAGAGTGACAACAGAAAATAGAGTGGCATTGGATGGAACCGCCATTACGGGATACCACCAGGAAACCCCCTGCCCTCCTCATCTCCGAGCCGGGATTTTCCCTGGGGTAAAAAGCGGTTTCAGCGCACGGTTTCGCGCAGAGCTTCCGCATCAATCGGTTTAATTAAATAAAGCCGCAACAAGTCGCCAACAATAGCTAAGTTGAGGGGAAGTTTGCGGAAGAACTTCACCAGTTTAGGTGCCTTGCTTTTTTCGATTTCGGCGATTTTTAAATTGCGATTGCTGCAGCGACTCATGCGCGCGAAAAACTCCGGATGCTCCACATCGAGAACCACCGGAAATGCCCGGGCGGCGGTGTTGTTCGTCTGGCGAGTCACTTCCTTATCGAACTCCGTGGGGTCTAATCCCAAAGAGATGTAAAAATCTGCCCGTTCGTGAACCGTGAGGGTATGAGTGGCAAATACGGTTAGTAAAAAGAAACGCGCCCACAACCGAGATTTCCAGTTATTCCACATTTTCGGTTGCGATCGCAACAGGGCCTTAAAAATATCCCCGTGACGGTTTTCATCCTGACACCAGCTCTCGAAGAACCGGAAAAGCGGATAAAACTGATTTTCCGGATGGGATTCTAAATGACGAAAAATCGTAATATAGCGCCAGTAGCCAATTTTTTCCGACAGATAAACTGCATAAATCACCCACTCGGGCTTAAAAAAGGTGTAATGACGGGCTTTCGTGATATAGCCTAAATCTAAAGTGGTGGTAAAATCGCTCATCGCCTTATTTAGAAATCCCGCGTGACGGGCTTCATCGCGCGCCATCAGACTGAAGATTTCTGCCAACAGGGGATTGGCGTTTTTCACTTTCCGAGAGATTTCCTTAAACAGGAGAAACCCGGAAAACTCTGACATGCAGGACCGTTCTAAAAATTCCACAAAGGCGCTGCGGGTTTGTTCGTCAATCTCATCCCAGGACCGTTCAAACTCCTCATCGCGCACGAAGTGGTGGCGGTTGTAGTCATTCCGCATTTCTTCGAGCATGGCTTTGAGTTCGGTTTCCTGAGACGAGATATCCATGCGAGAGATCGCCTCAAAATCCGTGGTGTAAAACCGAGGCGTCAGAACGGTTTCCTCCGTCGCCACCGCTTCAGAGTGGGATTTGCGATCGCCCAGGGTTGGTTTGGATGCTGTGTTTACCATGATTGGCTCTCCATGACTGTATGACCAGATTATTCTATAACGATACATCCGCATTTGGCGAAATATTAAGTTTTGAAAAGTTTTTGGGCGGGGCGTTAACGTTTGACATCCATACAGCTATATAATCATTTAAGCTTTCAGGGAGAGCGGTAGATCCCGCCCCGCATCTCCCTGCGCGCCATCCGCCACCCCCACCGGGGGACTTGGATGCGGATAGCGAGTCCCAGTGCGGGTTCGAGACATCGCCAATGAATAGCAATTTAGCCATCAAACTTCGCGAAGCCACTAAAAAACCCCATACCTCATCGGAAAATGCGGGTTTTATCAAGTGTTTTCTCAAAGGAGCGATCGACAAAAAGTCCGTGGAAAAATTAACCACGAGTCTCTATTTCGTTTATAGTGCTTTAGAGTCAGAAATGCAACGCCATCAAGACCATCCGGTGGTGAGTGCGGTATATTTTCCCGAAATTCAACGCCGACCCAATTTAGAAGAAGACTTGAGCTTTTTCTACGGGGAAGATTGGCGCGGACGCATTTCTCCTTCTCCCGCTTGTCAGCAGTTTATCGCCCGCCTGCGCGAAATTTCTGCCAGCGCCCCGGAATTATTAATTGCTCATGCTTACACCCGCTACATGGGGGATATGTCCGGGGGTCAAAACTTTAAAAAAGTGGCGAGAACCGCCCTAAACCTTCCGGGAGACAAAGGAACCGCATTTTACGAGTTCCGCAAACTCCCAAATCTCGATGAGTTTAAGGGGAAATACCGCCAACGGTTAAACGAACTAGACATCGACGAAGAAATGGCCGATCGCATCGCCGCTGAAGCCGAAAAATCCTTTACCCTCAGTCGCGCTTTATTCAAAGAACTCGAACCGGGTTTGATTGAAGCGATCGGTCAAGAAGAATTCGACCGTCACGCCGGTATTCGCCGTCCGGGTAGCACGGAATTGGTCAGCAGTCAATAGGGTGGTAAACCATTTATCGTGGATTGCGAGCGATTTACAGCCAGTCGATTGGCAACTCGCGACTGGGCAAAACCTAGTCGCGACCCCTCAGCCTTGGGGCTGGGTTTAGGCAGCGATCGCCATTTTTATCCTTTTGAATTCAATCCTTGGAGAACTATCAAACTCATGCATGTATTTAACCCCGACGTCAAATTTGATTCTCAACTGATCTCGAAATACGACAAACCCACCCCTCGCTACACCAGCTACCCCCCCGCCACAGAATTAAGCACGGATTTTAACCACACCGAGTTTCACAATGCGATCGCTTTGGGGAATCAAAACCAAACCCCCTTGTCGCTTTACTTTCACGTGCCCTTTTGCGAAAGCGCCTGCTATTTTTGCGGCTGTAACGTAATTATTACCCAGAAAAAGGAATTAGTGGTCGAGCCTTATTTGGATTATCTGTATCGCAATATCGAACAGGTAGCCTCGTTAATCGATCGCGATCGCAAAGTGGTTCAGCTACACTGGGGCGGCGGGACGCCGAATTACTTAATGCCCCATCAAGCCGAAACTTTGTGGACCGAAATCAATCGTCATTTTACCTTTGACGAAAATGCGGAAATTTCCCTAGAAATTAACCCCCGGTATGTAGACCGCAATTATATCTTCCACTTGCGGAATCTCGGATTCAATCGCATCAGTTTTGGCATCCAAGACTTTCACCCGCAAGTACAAGAAGCAGTGAACCGGGTACAACCGGAAAAAATGCTGTTTCAAGTGATGGAATGGATTCGCGAAGCCGGGTTTGAGAGCGTGAATGTGGACTTAATTTACGGACTTCCGTTCCAAAACCTGCAAACCTTTACCGATACGGTGGAAAAAACCCTGCAACTGAGTCCGGATCGGATTGCGGTGTTTAATTTTGCCTATTTGCCTGCGCTCAAACCAGTGCAGAAAAATATTTCTCCCGATGCACTTCCGGGGGCGGCGGAAAAACTCGATATTTTGCAAATGACCATCGAGAAGCTCACCGGAAATGGGTATCAGTTTATTGGCATGGATCACTTTGCCAAAGACAATGACGAACTGGCGATCGCGCAACGGGAACAAACCCTGCACCGGAATTTTCAAGGCTATACCACTAAAGCCGGGTCTTCGGATTTATTCGGCTTTGGTCTGACCTCGATTAGCATGTTGGATAGCCTGTACGTGCAGAATCACAAGGGGTTGAAAGACTATTATCGAGCCATTGACCAGGGGAATCTGCCGATTGCCAAAGGTGTAGTGGTCTCCGCTGAGGATCGGATTCGCCGGGAGGTTATTATGGAGCTGATGTGTCATTTTACCCTGGATAAAACTGCGATCGCGCAAAAATATAACCTCGACTTCGATAAGTATTTTGACCGAGAAAAATACGAACTAGAATTGCTCGAAGCCGATGGACTGGTGCGCCTCTACCCGGATGAAATCGAGGTGACACCCACCGGGCGGTTGTTGATTCGCAACATTGCTTCCATTTTTGATGGGCGAACTCGCGACAAGATTATAAAGAAATTATCAAAATCAATTTGACCCTTGATTTCAGTTGATAAAATTGAAAGAAACCTCAAGGGAGGAAGCAGATGACTCACACAACCAACACCCCGCCCGAATTAGCTCAGATTCCACCCGGGTATCTCAATATCATGGGATATGTGGACGAGTCAGAAGTGAATGGCCCAGGAAAGCGCGCCGTGGTGTGGGTACAAGGGTGTTTGCGAGAATGTTCCGGATGTTTCAACCCCGAGTCTTGGTCGTTTGAACCCAATCAGTTGATTTCGGTAGACGAACTCGCCGAGAAAATTCTCAGCAATGAAAATAACCAAGGTGTTACCTTTTCTGGGGGGGAACCCTTTTGGCAAGCCCCCGCATTGGTGCAACTGGCGAAGAAGTTAAAAGCTGCCGGTTTTAACGTGATGTCTTTTACCGGATTTACCCTGGGAGAATTGCAAGGGGAAAATGCACCGCCTGCGGCGGGGGAATTGTTAGAACAGCTTGACATCTTGATTGACGGACCCTATGTGGAGTCGTTGGCGATTAATTCTCCCGAGTCCCCCGTCTCCTCTCGCAATCAGCAAGTTCGGGTCTTCAATCCCGCGTTGAGAGATAAAATTTCCTGGGCGAGCGATCAGATGGAGATTCACGTGCTTAAAGATGGGTCTCGGATCGTCACCGGGTTTCGCGGACATATGGATTTGGCGGAAGGGTAAGGTTTTTTCGGGAATCTAAATCGGTCGCAAGGTTAGCGGTTGCTACTTTGCGGCTTTTTTTTGCCCGATCGCACCGATCCTTGACTCCCGCCCCATCCGTCGCCAGCCCATCCATTATTGCGCCCGGCGCGCCACCGTTTGACGGCGAATCGGCCCTGTGTTATGTCAGGGCGGGTTTATTTACGCGATCGCCTCGGGTTCAATTATGATAAAACTTGGGACACACCCCTGTCTCCTTTGTGGAGCAACCCCCTGATTGATGTGGATTGGTTTTCACGCGATCGAATCTCTCGATCCGAGAACAACGGCCAATTGCTGTAATATCGGTTACAAATTCCGATGTTAAATTCAGGATTTTTGTATATCTTTTCGGCTGTTTTTACAGAGATTTATGTGATTTATTGTTGTTATTTTTCAAGATTTATTGCTTTTAGAAACCAACTCGTTCGTGGTTTTTTGGACAATTTTAACGCCCAGAAGCCGAGGATGTAGAGTTGAGAGCCAAAAGTGCTTAATGTTTAGAGAGACGAGAGGGTGGCGATGGTGTCCGTTTGCTGACTTGCTGCAAGACTTTCGGTGCGGAAAGCATCGGAGGGTGTGGGGGGCGGGAAGGGAGGCGATCGCCACGCCAGAGATTATTTAAGATTAAACGAAGTGTCGTAATTGACCTCCTCCATGACTCAGATTCTAGTGATTGATGATGACCCTACCGTTCGAGTGGTGCTAACCAGAGCCTTGCAGAAGCAGGGATATCAGGTAACGGTTGCCAGTAATGGCGAAGAAGGGATGAAACAGGCGTATCGACAGTTACCCGCCCTAATCGTTTGCGATTGGATGATGCCGCTCGTGGATGGGCTGGAAGTTTGCCGTCAGATCAAAGCTCATCGAGAGTTGTCCATCACCTTTTTCATTTTACTGACGGCCCGGGGGGCGACCGAGGATCGGGTAATGGGGTTAGACACCGGTGCGGATGAATTTCTCTCGAAACCCATCGAGATTAACGAATTAAAAGCCAGAGTGCGAGCGGGGCTGAGGATCCACCAGCTCAATCAGGACTTGCGAAGTTCAAAGCGAAAATTAGAAGCGGAATTAGCCGAGGCGGCGGATTACGTGCGATCGCTGCTACCGCTTCCCATGAACGAACCGGTGGCGATTTCCAGTCGATTTATTCCCTCACGCCAACTCGGGGGAGATTGCTTTGACTATTACTGGTTAGATCGCGATCGCCTGGTGATTTACTTGCTCGACGTTGCCGGTCATGGTTTAGCCGCCACCTTGCCTTCGGTTTCGGTATTAAACTTACTGCGATCGCGCTCCTTGGGGGGAGTAGATTTCGCCCAACCCAACGAAGTGTTAACCGCATTAAACGAACACTTCCAAATGGACCTCCAGCAAGACAAATATTTTACCATCTGGTACGGCGTTTATCATCAAGGGCAAAGGGAACTCACCTATGCCAGTGCGGGTCATCCTCCCGCCTTATTATTTTCTGGGGAATCCAACAGCGAGCCAAACGTGCAACACCTTCGAACCAAAGGCTTACCCATTGGCATGTTTCCCAAAACCCAATATCATCAAAACTCTTGTAAAATAGAAGCATCCAGCACCTTGTACGTCTTTAGCGATGGCGTTTACGAAATCAATCAGCCTGACGGTACCCTATGGGGTCTGGATGCCTTCGCCAATCTGCTCGCTCACTATCGAGCCAAACACGAACACCGCATCGATTTAGCAAAATTGTTAGCTCGCCTACAGAGTTTAAACCCGGACAAAAACTTCGACGATGACCTGTCATTACTCGAAATTAATTTTACCCCATAAGGGATTCCGGGATGCAATGTTGGCTGAAAAAACTAACTGGCGTCAACGACTTTCTGTTTGAATGTTTCTTCGTCGGGGTAAACTTTAAACACCCGATCCATGCTCGTTAGTTCAAACAACATTCTGACTTGATCGTTAATCGAGCAAATCGACATTTTCGCCCCAGCGGTGCGGACCATTTTCAGTGCGGAGACTAACCCGCCCAACCCCGAACTATCAATAAACGTCACATCCTGGAGATTGACTAAGATAATCTCGGGGTTGTTGTCCAGGCATTCCCGGACGGTTTTGCGGAATTTCTGCGCTTGAGTACCATCTAAAATCCCGGTGGGGCGCACGATTTCAAACTTAGGGTCAGAACTCATAGGGATGTTGCACAGTCAGCGTAAGGTTTGCATTCGAGAACGTTACTGATGTGGATAAATAATAGCAATCCGAGACAAGGGAAAGTCAAGCAGTTTCCGGAATGGGGGAATGGGTGAGGGGAAAAGCGAAGACTGGCGTCAGTCGATATTTCCCGTTCCCCATTTCCTTAGCGGTGGAAAATATTAGGTTCTCTTCGGTTTAAAGGTAGAAGCAACATGCAACTCCTTCAACTGGAGATTATCCACCGTAGCTGGAGCGCCGGTCAACAAACAGCGTGCCTGCTGCGTCTTCGGAAAGGCGATCGTATCGCGAATCGAATCTTCCTCAGCGAGCAACATGACAAAGCGATCTAAACCGTAAGCAATGCCACCGTGAGGCGGAGTGCCGTACTCAAATGCTTCGAGCAAAAAACCAAATTTGCTGTAAGCATCCTCGATGGATAATCCGATCGCCTCAAATACTTTTTCCTGAATTTCGCGCTGATAAATCCGCAGACTGCCCCCGGCGATTTCCAACCCATTGTAAACCAGATCGTAGGCTTGAGCGCGAGCGGATTCGATCTGGTCTACATCCTCCGGTTTGGGTGCGGTAAACGGGTGATGCAGTGCTTCTAAGCGCTGTTCGTCGGGATTCCATTCAAACATGGGAAAATCCGTCACCCACAGCAGATTAATTTTGCTTTCATCGATCGCCCCCAACTGACGGGCGACGGTTTGCCGCAGGCGATCGAGGGTTTTATTCACCGTTGCCGTATCTCCGGCCCCAAACAGCAGCAAATGACCCGGTTGTGCATCGCAGCGGCGGAGCAATTCTTCTGTTTGTTCGGCGGATAAATTATCTTTAATTGCGCCAATTGTATCGATTTTTCCGCCGTCTTTCACCCGGATGAATGCGATGCCTTTTGCACCGGCATCAGTCGCTTCTTTAAACAGGTCGCCACCGGGTTTAATTCGCACGTTAGAAATCGCCTCATTGCCGCCGGGAATGGGCAGAACTTTCACGATTCCGCCAGCGGCGACTGCACCGGAGAAGACTTTAAAGCCACAGTCTTTGACGATATCGGAGACATTCACCAGTTCCATGCCGTAGCGAGTATCCGGGCGATCGGTACCGTAGCGCTCTACCGCTTCAGCGTAGGTGAGGCGCGGGAAGGGGCGGGGCAACTCGATATTTTTGAGGGTTTTGAACAGATGGCAAACCAATGCTTCATTGAGCTCGATGATTTCCGCTTGGGACATGAAGCTCATTTCCATATCCAGTTGGGTAAATTCCGGCTGGCGATCGGCGCGCAGGTCTTCATCGCGGAAGCAGCGGGCGATTTGGTAGTAGCGATCGCACCCCGACACCATCAATAACTGCTTAAACAGTTGCGGCGACTGAGGGAGGGCGAACCATTCCCCGGGGTTAACCCGGGAGGGAACCAAATAATCCCGCGCCCCTTCCGGGGTCGATCGCGTCAGGATCGGGGTTTCCACTTCCAGGAAGTCGTACTCATCTTCCAGGAAACGGCGGATGGCTTTAATTATTTTGTGGCGCAGTTGCAGGTTGCGCGACATCCGCGATCGCCGCAAATCCAGATAGCGATATTTCAGGCGCAACTCTTCGCGCACCGATTCCGGTTCGGCGGTGGAGACTTGGAAGGGTAACGGTTTGTAGACCGGATTGAGCAACTCGAGGCGATCGGCGTAGATTTCGATGTCGCCGGTGGGAAGTTTGGGATTGAGAGACTCGGGCGGACGTTGCGTTACCCGTCCCGTGATTTGGACCACGTATTCGTTTCGCATGGTCTCCGCATCTGCATAGGAGTCCGGGGTGCGTTGCGGATCCGAAACGATTTGCACGATACCGGTGCGATCGCGCAAGTCCAAGAAAATCACGCCACCATGATCCCGGCGGCGGTCTACCCATCCACACAGGGTGACAGTTTCTCCAATATTCTCGCTTCGGAGGAAGCCGCAATAATAGGTTCGCATGGTGGTCGATTGCAATTTTTGGCTGAGTGGATTGACAAATGAACGGCTGGGAATATTGTCTCGCACCAGGGAGGTGCGTTTCCCAGGAAACTTTTAAAATTTAGCACGAATGCTCTTCGAGCAGTGCAAAAAATCCGATAGATTTCGCCAAAAATTTCAGGGGCGACCCTGGGGTCGCCCCTGACTCAGAGGCTCAATTAGCGCTCTCATCGGGGAAGTGTGTTATTTGGAAGAATCGAACAAGGAGTCCCATGCCTGTTTCGCGGATTCCGAGAGGCGATCGCCTAAATCGCTAATTTCCTTGACGATGTTGTCCCAATTTTGCCTTGCATCCATCTCCATCAGCTTGAAGGTGTAGGCAATCCGCTCGGGATCCATAATCCGCTCTTGTTCCACCGCTGCCTTCGCTTGCTCAACCGCGTTGAGATAGGCATCGGTGGTGAATTGGCTAGCTCCTTGGATTTCGGTTTGCGCTCGCCGTTTGACAGCCTCAAACAAAGCCATCGTTTCTTGTTTGATTTGTTCGGTTTCGTTCGGCATCTCGCGGTCGATCAGCTCTTTGGTTTCCGGGCTGACTTCCACGAGGGCGCGTTCTTTTGGTACATTCGCTTCATCAGTCATTCTGATTTCTCCATTTCTTGTGATTTATCGAGGATGGATAACCTGTAGGTTATCCGTTTTTCGGGCATCACCCACCCATCACTTTACCCGGTCTTCCCTTCGGGAATTGTTGTTCTAGCTGTGACGTACTCCCGACGCCGACCGCTTAGGCGGTACGGCGCGGGCTTCTGCGCCCAGACCTTTGAGATCTGGGT
>NZ_JAJENT010000877.1:0-224 GCF_035615515.1 Phormidium sp. CCY1219 | reverse complement strand
CCGTTGATAGGCGTCGTGGTGGAAGTGCAGTAATGTATGTAGCCCAGACGTACTAACAGACCGAGCGCTTGACCTCAAATTTCATTTAAACTCAATTTCTATGCAGTCTTGAGGGTTCTTTAACCTTCTCGATTTTTCCGGGTGCCTATGGCGTTGTGGAACCACTCCGACCCATCCCGAACTCGGCTGTGAAACGCGACTGCGGCGACGATACTTGGAGGGTG
>NZ_JAJENT010000876.1:0-2219 GCF_035615515.1 Phormidium sp. CCY1219 | reverse complement strand
GATTGAGGATTACAACCAAGCGATTCGCCTCGACTCCAATTATGCACTAGCCTACAACAACCGGGGAATTGCCCGCCATGACTTGGGAGACCTGGAAGCGGCGATTGAGGATTACAACCAAGCGATTCGCCTCGACTCCAATTATGCACATGCCTACTACAACCGGGGAATTGCTTATCGGCAATTGGGAGAGAAAGCAAAGGCGTTGGACAGTTTTCGCCAAGCGGCGACACTTTATCAGCAACAGGGAAGAACGGAGGATTATCAAGATGCCAGAAACCGCATCCGGGAGTTGCAGGAGTAGGGGGCGTGATTCTCGGGAAGCACTGGTGGGGAATCTCCCGGGAGTCCCCACCGGGGCGTCACCCAGGGCAGGGGGATGAGGGATGAATGGATTAGGGGAGAATTTGAAAGGAATTCATCATTTGTTGGGCGGTGTTTAAGCTTTTGGAATATACGTCGATTGGGGATTCGTAAGTAATCACATAAGCGGTTTTATCGTTCAAGGTGCCGCGTTCGAGTTTTTTCCACTGGGTATTTTTCTCGGTGATTTCATAGCGGATTTCGTAGGCGCGTCGATTGCCTAAGGTGGTAGTTGGGCGAGAGCGATCGGACACTTTGGCATCGGTTCCGGTGGTTTGCACTTGCTGCATGACGGATTGTTTGTATTCATCAATCGATATCGGACGCCTTAAATTTTCTAGGGTAACAATCACCCGGGCATTCACTGCCTCAGATTCCTCGGTTAATGGGGGTAAAAAGGTAACAGTTTCTGCAAACACATCGCCTCCTTCTTGCACGCGCCAATTGGCGGGATAGTTAATTTTGATGCCTTTGTTTTGATTGTCGTAAACCTGCAATTGCACCACTTCTTCTCGGGAAAAATGTTTGTAGGCTTGGATAATTATCGGCGTCGCACAAACACCAGTGATTACTAAGGTTAGGATAGCAATGGTATTGGATTTCGTCCACAGGCGGGATTTTTGCCCAGAAGGATGCCCCGAGTTTTGCGGCCCCGTTGTGAGGGGGTTAGACTGGAGCTGGGTGGGGGAGTTATTCTGCGCCTGTAGGCTTTCTAAGGCTTGCAACACCTCATCGGCGGACTGATAGCGTTCTTCACAGTTATAACGCACCATTTTATCGATAATATCGACCAATTGTGGAGACACGGGGACAGATTTATCATGCCAGAGAATTTCTTCTTTTTGCGTATTTTTTGGCAAGTGATGCACCTGGGTGCCGGTCAGGGATTGGATGGCGATCGCGCCGAGGGCATAAATATCGCTAGTTGGTTGCGGATTTCCCCAGGATTGTTCTGGTGCGATATATCCAATTGTTCCCAACACGGTGGCTGGAGTTTGCCCACTCTGGGAAGAGAGGGATTGAATTTCTTTCACCGCGCCAAAATCAATCAAGATAATTTTACCATCTTTTTGGCGGCGAATTAAATTGGAAGGTTTCAAGTCGCGATGAATGACTTTCTTTTGGTGAATAAATGCGAGAACCGGGAGAATGTTTTGCAACAGGTCGAGGGTGTAGGAACTGCTGCAGGGTTGATTCGGTTTTAGTTCGTCGCTGAGCGGATGTCCGTCAATGAAATCTTCAATTAAATAAAATTCGTTATTTTCTTCAAAGTGAGCCAAAAGTTTGGGAATTTGGGGATGGTCTTCCCCGAGGCGATCGAGGGTATCTGCTTCGCGATCGAATAACTCATGCGCCTTCTGCAAACTGTTTGGATCCCTCCTTTTAGGGTACAGTTGCTTGACGACGCAGGGTCGATTTTTGCACTGGATATCTTCCGCCCGATAAACCTGACCGAAATCCCCGTTTCCCAAATATTTGATAATCCGGTAACGCCTACCGATAAGTTGTCCGACGTTTAGCATCAGCGATTTTCCCCATTTTCGGAAAGATTCTCGTATTTTATCAATATCTCCGATGATGTAACAACCCCATTGGTCAGCAACAGCCGCCAGGGCGTCGAAGCAACAGCCGCCCGGGATGAATTTCTCGGGTCGAATCGTTCTAGCAACAGCCGCCCGGAGATGAAAAGTCCCTGGCTAATAGCGCAAGTTGTCTAAAGAGGACTGGTAATACCATTTTAATGTAGGGCTGCAACAGATAATCAAACAGAGTCTCCGCGCCATTCAAAGGCAAATCCCCCCAACCCCCCTTAGAAAGGGGGGCTTAGTCGTTTCCCCCCTTTCTAAGGGGGGACT
>NZ_JAJENT010000875.1:0-44759 GCF_035615515.1 Phormidium sp. CCY1219 | reverse complement strand
GTGGGCGTTCCACTCAGGGTTTCGGAAGCGGTGAATGTCACCGTTACCGTATCCCCCACTTTCGCCAAACTCGTGTCATTGGCATTATTTGAGGCAATGCTAACTGATGATAAGGTGGGGGCGCTGCTGTCGGAACCCAAGGTGTAATAGCCGTCTGCGAGGGCGCTCACATCGACGCCGCTAAAAACCACTTGATTTCCGCTAATGGTACCAGCAGAAACGCCCGTGACGGCGGAAAACGCCCCGGTTGCTCCACTACGGAACAGTAACGCATAACTGCCCCTGGGAGTGCTTCCCAATTCAGAAAAGTCAAAGGTCAGATCCACCGTGCCGTTGTTGGTATTGGCGTCGGTTTTATCCAGATACCACACTCGGTTCCAGCGATTGGTAGTGCCGGTGGGAATATCTGTGGTGACCAGTGAATTGGTGGCTTGATTGTGACCGAAGAGCAGATAGTCGCCGTTGTCTTGCAGATAGGTGTTATTGGCGATTGTTAAATCGGCAGAAGTGGCGCTGGTGTTGTTGCCATCGGCTTCCTGCCCAATTCCGGCTACATTCAAGTCATAATCGCCATTTGCTGCATCATCTCCAACATATTTATCCGTTGCGGTAGCTAGAGCATATTTGGAGCTGATGTAGTTATCGACAATGGTGCGCTTCGCAGTATTCAGAGCCTCGTTATAGATGAATACTTCGGCAATATCTCCACCCCAATAAGTGTCCGTATTAAGGTTGTAGCCAATATCTAGGGTTTTACCCGTTGGATCGAATGTGCCACTGTCAGTATCACTCAGGAGTAGATTTCCATTTTCATAGATGCTTTGGCCTGTGCCTCCGGTTTGAAAATGATAGGTATCAAATTGACCTAAAGTCACTCCAGTGGTAGTTTCCAACCGTCCGGCTCCCGATATGTCTCCATGATGGAACTTAAGGCTGGTCGGAAACAGGTGTAGATTGAGTCGGTTATTTATATCGTCTGTTTGTGCCTTTAATACAGCAGGATTACCCGCTTGTGCCGCATCTACTAGAGAGACAATATAGATTGAAACGTTGGAAGTGGCAAAATCAGCAGGAAGCGTGCCAGTGTTTAACCAGTCATCGGTACTGTCAAAACTGACAACAGGTAAACCATTGAGCTGATTCGTCACGTAAGTGGGCTGACTGGCAGCAGTACCTTGGGTGATATCCAGGTTGTTTCCCGACTGGTCTACCCATGCGCTGACGGCATTGCTGGTTTGGGTGACGCCAGCATCGCCTTTGAGCCACCATTTTAAGGTAGAGGTGCCATCAGTGGTTCCGACGCCCCCCGGCCCTTTACCGAGGATTCCCGGGTAATTGGCCATTACTTCCGGTAAAAATGCTAAGGCGGGTTGCTTGCTGGTGGTCTGTGCTGTAGTCGAGGTTCCAGTTGCCGCCTTTTGCGGGGTTCCCGATCGCAGTGGTGGAGGCGGCAATATTCGCCCCGGTGAGTTCGCGCAACAGGGAAAGCAAGGAAGTCTGGGAGGCAGCATCTGGGTCGATCGCCGCTACGTTACAGCCATAGATGAGGATGTCAGGATTCTCGCTGAGAACCTCTCGCCATTGTTCGATCGCTTCGCTGTAGCGGGTTTGCAGGGTTTCGCGGTTGAGGATGCTGTTGCCCAGGTAGAGGGTGTCGGCAGACCCGTGGGAGATAATGTGGATGGTACTGAGGGATCCGCTTTGGGATTCGATCCGCGCGATCGCGCCGCGTCTTTAACAGCTCAGCAATCTGCTGAATCCCATCTTCGTGGGGATGCAGTACCACCACTTCACACTGGGGGCGCACTCCAGGGACAAGTATTTCCCATTGCTCAACATGGGGGTCAACGATGACTAATTCCCTGACGCTCTTGCTCGAACCACAACTGATGCTGTGAAATCTTTCCTCAATCGAACCACTCATTTGCAACATGGTAAAGCTTTTCAATTCAATAACTGTGTTCAATTTCAACCGATGGGGCAACTTTTCGCCCTGCGCTTTGGACTGCGCCCGATGCCTCCCTAGATTGCAGGGTCATTTATTAGCTTTGGCAACTGATTTCTTCTGACTTGACCGAATACAGAGACCTCCTTTTTCTGCTCCCTTAGCTGATTAACATTTCCGTGCATCTTACCCAATTTTTCAGAAATATAAACTCTTTGCAATAAAAAAATCTATGTTATAGAAAATTTGCAAGAATTGAAGGAGCCTCAATGGTGATTTTTTTCTACAGTACCGATGGGATTTAGGGGTTTGCTTCAAGCAGATATAGGAAATTATTCTTAAGATCCGAGAAAGACCTTTCCCCGCTTTCAAGTCTGCTTTTTGCCAAACTACACCGCCCCTTAAAATTAAATTAGGGTGCTGGAAGCTCGCACTCCTAACGCTTGCAGGCTCGTTTTGGGAGGGTGATTTTCCTAGAAAGGGCGATCGAGCGTCTCTTTTCTTTCTGTTATCCCCATAGTTTAAGCTGCCCTCTGCCACCGATTTCTATCGAAGGCATTAGAGTCAGGTAAAGGGGTTATTTTTGTATTGCTCTGTTGCATGAAAAAATTGCCTCAGATCCGGGACTCCTCTCTAACTGGAATCCACCACCTATGGTAGTAAATGTGCTAAAATCATATTAAAGTTAGTATTCTCGCTGCCCGGGGAGTATGGTTGGGGAACCGACCGATCGCTCGCGAGGCGATCGGTCGGTACAACGTGAAGTTAGAGAACCACGAAATCGCCAGTGGTAATAATCACATCGCGGAATGCCGGGTCGATACCCACCAAAGTAGCCAACACCACAGAAGTATCGCTAGCCAGCACAATCGTGGTATCCGTGGGATTTTCCTCCACCGGTGCAGTCAGCAGCAGCGCATTGGGCGTCAACCCGCCGGCGAGTACCAACTTATCCGCATTGTCTTCAAAATCGGTAATCGTCACCTGAGCATCCGGTTGCAACACAAAGAAATCCCTTCCTGCGCCGCCGGTGTATTCGTTAATTCCCGGGCCACCATTGAGACTATCGCTACCGTCGCCGCCGTCGAGGGTATCGTTATCCGCCCCGCCGATTAACAAATCGTTACCGCCATCCCCGGCCAAATTATCCGGTCCATCGCCGCCGTCGATGCGGTCTGCGCCGTCACCGCCGGTGATAATATCGCTGCCGAGTTCGCCCACCAGACTATCGTCTCCGGTACCGCCGTCGATGGTGTCGTTCCCGTCGCCGCCGGAAATGCTATCGGTGCCATCATCGCCGCTGAGATTATCGTTCCCGCCTTCCCCGAAAACCAGGTCATTTTCAGCGCCGCCGGCAATAAAGTCTTCCCCGATCCCGCCAAACAAGGTATCGTTCGCCGCACCGCCGTCTAGGCTATCGTTGCCTTCATCACCTAACAACAGATCCTCATCTTCACCCCCTTCTAGCACGTCGTTTTCGGTGCCGCCACTGAGGGTATCGGCTCCTTCATCTCCTCGCAGGGTATCGCTGCCGGCAGCACCGGAGAGAGTATCGGCATCGCCGCCCCCTTCCAGGATGTCATCGCCGACGTCGCCGAGCAGGGTATCATTGCCTATGCCTCCTGACATTGTATCGTTACCCGCTTCTCCAAATAACACATCGTTCGCGTCGAGTCCATTTAACACATCATTTCCCTCGCCGGCGAACAAGGTATCGTTGCCCAAGTCTCCCGAGAGATAATCATCTCCGTCTTCAGCAAACAACAAATCGTTGTTTTTGCCGCCAAACAGGGTGTCATTGCCGACACCGCCTCTGAGACTATCGTTACCTTGATTGCCGTTAAGAAAGTCGTCCCCTTCTTCGCCGCCTAACACATCATCATCATCTAGACCGAACAAGGAGTCATTCCCCTCACCGCCGGCGAGGGTGTCGTTCCCGAGATCGCCAAACAGTAAGTCGGCATCGCCGTCGCCAAATAACTGATCGTCGTCTTTACCACCATAAAGGGTATCGTCCCCGTCACCGCCGGCGACGCTATCGTTGCCTTGATTCCCATTGAGAAAGTCGTTTCCGGAGTTGCCAAAGACGCGATCGACTCCCGCCCCCCCAAATACTTGGTCGTTTCCATCGCCGCCAAATAGCTCATCGTTGCCCAGGTCGCCGAACATGACATCGTCGCCGCTTTCGCCTACCACACTATCGTTGTCTTTCCCGCCATAAATGGTATCGTTTGCGCTACCGCCGTTTAGAATGTCATTGCCTTGGTTGCCGTTGAGCAAATCGTTGCCCACTTCGCCGATTAAACTATCGTTACCTTCGTTCCCGAACAGTTGGTCGTCGGCATCCCCCCCAGTGAGGGTGTCGTCTTCGGATCCGCCAAACAGTTGGTCGTTGCCTTCCCCCCCTTGGAGCAGATCTACTCCTTGTTCCCCGGCGAGAAAGTCGTTCCCGCTTTCCCCATCGAGGGTGTCGTTGCCAAGACCGGCAATCAGTTGGTCGTCTCCTCCACCACCGAGGAGTAGGTCGTTCCCAATTCCGGCGTTGAGAATGTCGTTGCCAATTCCGCCGAGGAGTTGGTCGTCGCCTTCTTCGCCGTTGAGGATGTCGTCTCCTTGGTTGCCCTGTAGCAAGTCGTTTCCGGCCCGACCGAATATTAAATCGTTGCCGCCATTGCCAAACAGGGCGTCGTTGGCGATACTGCCTTCGATGGTGTCGTCGCCGATACTGCCTTGCAGGGTGTTGGGGGCGTTGAATCCTACAATGTTACTGCCGGGGGTACGGGCGGCGACCACTAAACTCCAGTAATGGTTGGGGTTGAAGGTGCCGGTGTCGTTTTGCAAGAAGAAGTACCCGACACCGAGATTCTCGACGCCGGTTTTGAGCAGGGTGCCTCGCTGTCCGGGATCGTTAAACCAACTTGCGACGATTTGTTCGGGGGTGGGAAATGAGGCCCCGATGTTTTCTTGGAAGGCGGTGAATTGATATCCCAGGGAGAGCAGACGACTAGCGGTGGTGGATCCATCGGAACCGGTGAGACTGAAAAAGTCGTTGTCCGCCATGTCTTCGGCGTGGAATTGCGCGGCGCGGACTAGTTGGGAATCCACGGTTAAGGGGGGTAAGTTCGCTTCGGCGCGTCTTTGATTGACTAGGGTAACAACCTGATTGATGAATTCGGGGTTGGTTGCCATTGCGATTTTTCTCCTTTTGGCCTGTTTGCCTGATTGTTCCTCAAAACATAATGCCCCTTTCACGTGCTAAATGCCAAAGAGGAGGTGATTTTGGGGTGGGGGACTCTGGTGTGAAGCCTTTCGCTGGGGGTGCGGTGGCGATCGCCTCTGCTGGTTAGCTGTCGGGTTCTTCCGGTAATTCCAGGACTTGGCGCAGGTGTTGCAAAAAGGCTTCTTCCGTGGGATGATATTCTCCATCGGACCAGATGATTTCCTTGGCCACCTGAAACGCTGCAGAGCGCAGTTCTGGGGGTAGGGTTTCTTTGGCTTTGACAATGGTGGTTTCGATGCCTTTGCGTCTGACCAGTTCGAGCAGGAAATTGAGCATTTTGTTCTTCCGTTGCTGGGAATATCCTTTGAATAGCGGAATTTCTGAGAGCAGCAATAACAGATGCTCCATTTCATCGGGGACGAGTAAATTATCGGCGGCTAACGCACATACCCCGATCGCCGCAAAGGCTTCGGCTTTTGATAGGGAAATGTTGTCAAAGTCTCTGGAATTTAACATCTTTTTAAAGGCGTCCACGGTGCTGTTCTCCTCACGATTCTTGATGGTTTTCCGGGGATTGAAAAGGTCGGGTAAATTAATCTATTATCATACCATTGGCGCAGATGTCACCCCTGGACGATCGCCCGACAATTGAGCGGGAAAATTTCTCGCCACTCTCCAGGCTTTCATCGCAAATTTTCCCGGATTTAGGCTAGGCTGGAGGGTTGAGAGCTGCCGCTTTTTATGCAGTGTTTTTCGAGTTCGGCGAGAAATTTTTCTTCGATGGGCGCGATCGCCAGCACTTCGGGTTTCAAATCTCCCCATTTCTTTCCCCCATCGGTGCGGTATTGCGCCATGCGATTGGGCATTTGCGGCGAAATCAGCACCCGCGCCGCCGATAGCTGTCCGATCGCTCTGGCTTTGCAATAGTGCGGCGATCGCATCAGTTCTGCGTCGAATTGTTGCGCGATCTCCTCCGCTGACCGATTCGCCCGGTCTAACAACAACAGATAATGAGCTGTGGGTTTCGTCGCGCTCACCACTATCTTAAAAAATGTGTCGGACACGTTCAATCTTTTAATTATATCACAAACAAAACTTTCGTGCAACTTTTCTCCCACTAAATCGCTGGTGGCTTTACAGCGTCCGATAAATTCTAAGCAAGGGGTTTGCCGATAAAAATGGGTGACGCGGATGCGATCGCCGATTCGATAGCGATACAGTCCCCCTTTCTGAGAAATAATCACTGAGTAAGCTTCTCCTACCCTGACGTTTTGCAGGGGAAAAATCCTGCCGCAATTGTCTTCAAATTCAAAAAAAACCTCATCGAGTATCGGCACAAATCCTCCGGCGGCAATTAAGGGAATGGTCATCGGCGCTTCGGTCGCCAGCAGTCCTTTTCCCTGCACCAATACTTGAGGAAATTGCCTTCGCAAACCCTCAGCTTGTTGGGCAGAATGAGCGCTATCCCAACAAGAAATTAATTTTAAATGCGGCCAAACTTTTGACCAGGGAATCTCCGATTGCTCTAACAAGACGGCGCGAAATACAGAAATTCGCCCTCCCAAATTCTCTACCAGTCGCTTGTGATTTTGCGCGATATAATCCAAATGAATCTGGAGAAAACTCGGACTCCAAATCGAAATAATCTCTAGGTTTTCTTCCGCTAACAGTGCCAAACAGAGCTTTTCTTTAAACTCCGCTACATCTCGGATGCGATTTAATCCCGCAGGCGAAACGAGAAAAGGACGCAGGAACCAGCGCAACCACTCTTCTAAATAGTCGGAATCATCTTCCAGTCCCCGCGTTACTTGGCTTTCGGTTTCGCGATCGCCCACTTGCGGAGAAATGCAAAAATACAATTTCCCCGTGCAAAACTCGGGTCCGTTTTTAATTAAGTCTTCCGCCCAAATGCAGAAGAGATGATGGAAACTCCGCCGCAGAGATTTCGAGTAGGGAATCCATTTCGCTGTCCCCCGACTCCCGGATGTTTTCTCGTAAAATAATATCGGTTCTGGTGTCAGACTACTTCGGCGATCGAGCTTTTTTTTCGATGCTTCACTGTTACCATTCCTTCCAGGAGTTTCTATCCAAGATTTAATCTCGTCGTACTCTACAATCGGAATCCGCTGCCAGTTTTCTGCTGGATTTTTCCACCCTTCCTCGGCAATTCCCAGGGATTTTCCGTACTCACTGGCGGCGAGTCGGCGCAACAGTTCCCGTTGAACGAGTTCCTGTGCGGTTTGCGGATTTTCCAGCGCTTTGCGAAATCGCTTCGCGTGGGATTGTAGCAGTTTTGCAAATAATTTTATCGTCAATCGAATCATCGGTTTTAAAATTTAATTAAATATTTTTTTCTCAGTAGGGGGGGTGCCTCAACCGACAATCTTCACCCATTGCACTCTATCCATTACAAGTTTCAATAACCTGCAAAATAGCAAATAACCCTGAGAATTAAGCGCTGGGATTAATTTTTTTGTTGGGGAATAAATCGCTGGTGACGGGGATGTAGGAACCATCGGAAATTGTCACGCCAGGTCCGAGGCGAGAGGCGGAACCGATAAAAGCATCGTTGCCGATTTTTACGGTTTTGACATAGAGCATTAAATCTTGTTTTTTGGGTTTGATAATATGGGAATAGATGCCGACTTTATGACCGATAACTGCGCGATCGCCGATTTCAATCGCTCCGCGATCGGCAATTTCTAACTCGGGCATCCAATAAATCCCGCGACCCACTTTTGCTCCCCACAATCGCAACCACAGGGAAAATGCACCGGGAATCAAACGCAGCAGGGATTCAAGTGCGGGAAAGGCAATGTAAATCAGTTGGATTTGGTGACTTCCCCACCAGGGAGAATATTGGCGACGGCGCAGATAGCTAATCCCTTCTTTTACGGGATAAAAATACTGGTGAATCCGATAAACAAGCAGGGGAAATCCATACAATGAAAAGAGAAGTACCAATAAGCTAAATAGTCCCGGTTGCGCGCAGAGAAACAGGAAAGCGGCGAGTGCTATTCCCATCACCAACAGGGGAAAAAATGAGAAAAAGGTACTTAATGGGGTCATGCCGGTTTTGATTTTGGCGGGAAAATTGAGCCGGGACCAGAAAGAAGGGGGAAATAATTGGTCTGGGGAATGACGGGGAAGCGCTTCGGCGGTCAAGGTTAATATTTCGCGAGTCTCTAAAGTGAGGTTATTTAAGTCGGATTCGGGAAGCAATTCGCTTTCCCGCAGGAGTTCTATCCAGTATAGACATTCCTCTGCTTTGGTGGCGAGGTGGTTGAGGTAAGTGAGAGTTTCCCGGCGCGATCGCGATCGACGGGCGGCGCGATAATGGGCACCCACCGCCGTGGCGCAATTCACCCATTGCTTGCCGATTTCTGCTGCGGTGGAATTTTCCGGAAGCGATCGCGCCAGTCGAATCGCTTCTAAGGCGAAATTTTTGGTTCTGAGTTGAAATTCTTCTTGGTTCATTCTACTGCATTTAGAGCGAATCTCGAGTTAAATTGCGGGGAAATGGAACCGCCAATTTTGGCAAATTAACCTTCAACTTTATCCCAGTAAAATGGCCAAACGAGTTTTTGGATTAAACTCAGATGGGTTTCGATTCCCAGGGATTCCGGTGCGGTTTCGCACTCCCAAGCCGTTTTATGTATTTTATCCCAAAGTTTGAAATTTGCACCATAATTCTTGTGAGTGGCGCTGCTGGTGTGGTGCCATGCATGATCTTGCGGTAAAATCAACCAGGGCGATAGCACCCGATGCAGTGCGGAACCCGGTGTCGGTTCGATGTCGCTGTGACGCCACAAATCCAGCGCCGAAGTCAGACTCACCCCCGCCACATAAGCGGTTGGATCTTGCAGCAAATAGATAAACAAAGCATGAACCCACAGATAAAGAATCAGAAAACTAGTCCATAACGTGTTGCGAGAAGTGCCGAGTACGTGGCGTTGGGTCATGGTGTGATGAACCCAATGCAAGGGCCACAATTGCCGCGCATGCAGCAACCGATGATTCCAATAATACAGGTAATCTACAGCAACAAAACTGAGTAAAAAATCTGCCACTGGATGCCATATCAGGCAATCGCAATACTTGGGAAAAAGAACGACATAAAGCTGATAAATTACGGCAATTTGCAGGAAGGGAATTACCACCCCCTGCACGAACAAACCCATACCATCGAGCAGCCAATCTTCGCGGCTTTTTGCTTGCAAGCTATCTCGACCGCGAGCCGTTGCTACTGTGATTGCCATCAAGGTAAAAAATGCAATAAACACTGGCATAATATTTCTAGGGGAGTATTGTTAAAAAATTCACACCCAAAAGGTGAGGTTAACCGTGCGATCGCGAAGGTTTCGCGGGTCTTTTCCGGCAGCAATTTGCTCGATAATCGACTCTAAAAACACGTGAATGGTATCGGCTGGGGTGTTAGAAAACTGCGTGCCGTATTTTTCAATTGTATCTTGTTGCACGGCCAAAATTTCCACATCTTGGCGGATAATATATTGGGCGGTCCAGCGAACGAAAGGACGCGCGAGTTTGTTCCAAATTCCATAATTAAAGGTTACGTCGGTGTAAACTAAGGTGGAGTTTTCGGATTCGGGGATAGATTGACTGGTGATAAAAAACCGCCGTTTTGGGCCAAAATCGTATTCCACACAGGTGACGTTTGGCATGTGAAAACTATCGGTATGGCGAATTTTTGAAGCTTGAGGATTGAGAAATTTGGCATACCAACCGAGATTGGTGGTTTCGTTGCGATACTCGACAAAAACCGATCCGTTGCGTCGTTCTACGGTCATTTCTAGTTGTTGTTTGCGCGGGTTGCGGAATACGCCGGGATGCACGGAAGCGGTATGAGGAATATCGATAAAATTTTCCGCACAGTTGGTGACGCTATTGCGAAATCGGTTAATGACGCGCAGGGTTTCCCATCCGGGTTTACCGTAGTATGGCATGGGAAAGGGTGGGAATTCTTCTGTGGGCGTTTCGCAAAGTCGGACATAAATATAGCCGTCTTTTTCTTGGGTTGGGTAGCGTGGGGTGCGGCGAGATGAGCGGGATTTGAAGTTTTCTCCTTCGGCGGGAACCGCCACCACTTGTCCGGTTTTATCGTAAACCCAACCGTGATAGGGACAGTGAATTTTTCCCTGGCAAACTTTACCGGGGGAGAGGCGACTATTGCGGTGCATGCAGCGATCGCGCAATGCTACGGGGGAGCCATTTTCGGCGCGAAAAATCACCAACCATTCCCCTAAAACCATGCGCGAAAGTGTTGCATTGGGTTTGAGTTGTTCGCTTAATGCGATCGCATACCAAAAATCCTCAAATTTCACAGTTCCTCCCGATAAAGCGTAATTTCAATATCGTTCGTCAGGGCTATCTGACAGGCTAATCGCGCCTGCGGATTTTCCGGTGCAAGCATTTCTAACACTTCTTTTTCTTCCGGACTCGGTGGCGGAATTTCTCCCTCCACCAGTACCAAACAAGTGCCACAAATTCCCGTGCGACATCCAAACAAAACCGGGGAATTTTGCACCGTCAAATGTTCGGACAGGTTTTGATAAGGTTCTAACGTGATGGCTGGGTAATTCGTGCCGGGAAATCGGACAATACAGGGGCGATCGCTCATTCCTAACTCTCTTTTAATCTTCATTCCTTTCTCTCCTTCTCTCGTTTCTCTCCTTCTCTCCTTCTCTCGTTCCCAGGCTCAGCCTGGGTACGCCAATTCGGAGGCTCTGCCTCCTAAACCCCTTAAAATTCGCATTTTTTACACCGATTATTTTATTTGTTATCACTAATTTAATAGTGGAATGGTGTTCCTTCCCCAAAGTACATAATTAATGGGATTTGTTGTTGCAGCTGGCTTTTATTTTTTCTAGAGATTGCCAATGTTTAGACCAAATAGAGGGAGAGAGGCGATCGACATAGTTCATGTATTGGACTAAGGGCGTATCGATATCGAGCAATGTATTGGGATGATAGCGAATATTATCGTAAATTTTACCATCTTCTCCCTTCAAAAATAGATAGAATAAGCGCGTCAACTCGAGTAAAATGCGCGTCACCAGTATTCCAAAAATTCCGCCTCTTTTTGCTGCTACATAAATCGGCTGAATTCGGGTGCGCCCGGGTGCCACGGGAGTATAGGCATAAATCATGTGCAACGGCGGAAAGAGTTTAACGTTTTTCATCATAGTCAGCAGTCCGATACATCCGTCCGCATACCGCATGGTATAGGCATATTTTTCCCCTAAAACCCGTCGCACGATCCGTTCTTTGCGGGTGGAATGGGGAAACTCTCCGGAGAGGGTAAAATCGATTTGCGTACCGGATTGATTTTGCTGCAATGACAGATTCATGTTAATATTTAATTGATGCACGGTTCGCAAATGTTGTGCGTCGATGCCATTCATCATGCAAATGTGATGGTGACACTGGCGTTCAAAGGCTTTATCGGCAATTGTCATTAAGGGTTTGCCTTTGAGTTCGTCAAATTCTGCCACGGTTTCTGGTGCTTTGGCATCGGGATATACCCAGATAAACCCATATTTTTCATCGGTGGCATAAGATTGCAGCCGTGCTTTTTCCGGAATGGTGGATTGACAGGGAATATCCCGACAGTTTCCCGCGCCATCAAATGCCCAATGATGGAAAAAACAGCGGATAAAATTGCCATCGACGCGCCCAATTCCTAAATCGGTTCCCAAATGCGGGCAATAGGCATCTAATGCGCGCGCGGTGCCATCAGTTCCGCGAAAAACAACGATTTTTTGCCCGCAAAGTTCTAAGGATTTTATCTGCGCTTTTTGCAGGGATTTGCTGGAACAAGCAATGTACCACCCTTTGGCCACGATGTCCCAGTTATTAAAGATTGGTCGAGGGATAATCGGTTGCGTATTTTGGTTTTGAAGGGGGTGGGGATTGGGCGATCGCATAGTTGGTTTTTGGCTTTAGTTTGTAGCGCAGCAGGCAGGCGTTCGGGAGGTCCGTTCCCCCCCTGGGGGGAACGAGAATTAGTCGGGATTGGTGTTGAATTCTTGGGGTTCGGGACTTTCGGTGAGGGTGGTTTGCTCGACTTCATCGATTTCAGAGGACAAAAATAGTCCAACTAGGAAAAAGCCGATCGCGATCGGGCCGGCAATTAATGGGGGGCGTCCCGGCGTATTTAAAATAATCGTCAATCCGGCATAATTCACGATTAAAATTGCCGGAATGCCAATGGCGGGAATGGCCCAGCGCGCCCACTGTTCGCCGTTGCGAAAGGGAATCCACAATAAAACGGCTAGGGAAATTGCGGTAAACAAATATCCGCCGCCGCACACTTTTAACAAGGATAAAAATTGCACCTGTAGCCCTTCATTGAGTTCGGACCAGGATGCGCCGATCGCGGCTTCTTGATAGGGTAACAGTTGTGGCGTAAACAGGTACACCACGGCTACAGATGCCACAATTAAAATGCCGAGGGTGTAGCAGGCGAGGGAAAGTTTGGTTTTTGTCTTCATATTTTCTCCGGTTTTTGCTAATTTATGTCATCATTCAAATTTGGCAAATGCCTGTTTTTGAAGGCTGAGATATTTGGACAGGGAATTTGCGGCCATTATCTCCATTTCCCGGTTGCTTTTCCAAGCGTAATCGACCTTTTCGAGATAGACTTTATAAGATGCGATCGCCTCCTCATGGGTTTGACAACTGCGATGCAGACCCAGAGATTCTTCGGTAAAGCAGCGTCGCATCATCTCTTTCGCTTCGCGATCGCTCATCCCGAAAATCTCCGAACACAACACCTGATAAATTGCCGGATAAAGTGCCGGATCGTACCAAAATATTCCGTTAATCGCCACGGAAAAATGATAGTGGTCTTTCTGACACCCCCGTAACCCCAAATTGGCCACGAACTGCTCGAATGCCGTGGGATTTTTCAGACACTTTACCACATCATGGGATAAAATTGTCGAACTATTAAAATGAAAGCTCTCGTCCATAAAATGATAGTAAGAGATTTTAGCCGGAATTGGCGCTTTCTCTTTCTCGGGATGGGTTTGGTAATAGCCACTGAGCTTGTGCTGTACCAGCTTTCCATTTAGGGTTCGCACCCCGCGCACGGTGAAATACTGACAGGCGAGAAAGGTATTTCCGGAAGAAAGCAACCCGAAACACTGCAGTTGCAGTTTTTTCCACCAAGTTTTGAGGACATTTGTATCTGCATATACCATCGTTTCTCCATAAGGACCGCGCATCGGGTAGGTAAAAATTCGCTTGCCAAATAATGCCGATTCTACCTGTTCGGAGACGGTTTTAAAGGCGCTGATATGGGTTCTCTCTTGCGCCGATTCCAGGTCTAGCATATCGCAAATTAGGCGAAAATCTTCTTGGGCGTAAAGTCCAGCGGCGCTGGTTTGATTGAATAAAATTGTGGCAATTTCGGCGGAGATAATTTGCGAATAATAGGCGACCCAATAGAGATGATTGAGGATAATTTTTTGAGAAGCACTCGCCTGGTCCCATAACGGCGTGCCATAAAGCAGGGAAAATTCCTCCGGATTCCAATACTCGTTTTTGCAGGTTTCGTAGTGGAAAGACTGCGCCGCTTCATCCAGCATTTCGGTGCGGTCTTGCTGTTTGTTTCGCTGGTAATTTAGTTGCAGTTTGCGATAAACTTTTTCGCTTTCTCGCAAGGTGTTGGTTGTGGGTTCGTTAAATAGGGTTTTCATGGAGTTTGCCTTAATTATAAACTTAGGATAAATCAAAATACTGCGAGTTCAATTGCCTGGGTGTGGTTGCTGAAAAACGGGGATTATGATTCAACCGATCGCAGGCAGTCTTCGGGAGAAAATGGCTCGAATGCCCCTTGTATTTCTAAGCGGTGAACGATGGGCGAGGCGGTTTTGCCCTGCATGAGCGATCGCAGCAATTTTAGCCGAGTTCCGCTTTGAGTTTCGGTATCTAATTCGGTCAATATTCTGACTTTTTGCGGGGGGGATAAATGACCTTTGACGCGGGCGATCGCGCTCACTACGCTTTGCGGCCCGACTTGTACCATTCGCAAAAATAAGGCCAGAATTTCGGCGATCGCATCTCGACTCGATGGCGACAATGACCGGCGATCGAACAACATCATCCCGGTTCCGTGGTGATGCGCTTCTTCTTGCAAAAACCCGCGAAACATCTGCGCCACTTCTGCATTTTTGCACCCTTTCGCCAGATTCCGATAGTGACTCAAACCCCACCCTTCCAATACGACCTGAATGACAAACAACAAAACGCTTTTATCTTCATTTTCCACCACAGTGGATAACAGGCGCAAAAAAGCTCTCTCCTGTCCTCCGATATAGTCTGGTTTGATAAAGCGGCTAATCTGTGCCAAATGACTGGCTTCATCTGAAGCAAACAGTCCGTAAAGCATTCTTTCTTCCGTAGTTTGCGCCAGCATGACCATTTTGGCCATGTAACCCACCCCTGCTTTTTCGATAAAATAGGCTTCTTCCAGGAGCGATCGCGTGCAAAGCTGCAAGATTTTCTCTTGTTCAGCCCCACTAGAATCGCGAAAAATTTTTACCTTGTCCAACCCAAAATAACCCGCCTCCCACAGAGATTGCACGGGCACTGCTGGAGCCTGAAAATTATCCCTGAATCGGTGTTTTAAGGCAGAATTCAAAAGGCAATTTAGCTTATCTTCTGCGCCACTAGCTGGCAACTCAAATCCCGATATACTATAGAATTTTGTGGGTAAATTAACCATATTTTTCCTAATATTTTGGCAGAAAAGTAACTGAATATCTCCGGGATAGGCAACTGATAGCAAACGAAAAGATTGCCATGTGGATTAGCGCTCTACCGCTTGCCAAGTTTCCCAGGTTAAAGCGGTTTGCCCTTCCAGATGGTCGATAAACTCGATAATCGATTTATCCGCTTTCGTGGGGGTTTTGAAATCAAACTTAATCGTTTGAAAAATTTGCGTATCTCCTTTGGCAAAATAATTTCCCACTATCCAGGTTATCCAAAGCACGAAGCGATTGAATATCCATCCCCACAATCCCGGGCGTTTTTGGGTGAGTAAAAGCGTCTGCCCCTCAGTTTTGCCCGTTTCAGTTAAGCGCAGGGCGAACATAATGTGAAAGTGAAAAAAGTCCGGACCGAGGGTGACGGTACCGATGCTGCCATACCAATAACACATTTTATAGGTGACTTCATTTTGGTAAAGGGGACGAATCAGTTTGACGAACCAGGAATCATCGCCGCCCCGGGTAATATTGCTAAACGTAATGGCATTTTCGGGGAGTTCTTTTTTTTGGAAAACGATATCCACCGGCAGGTTATGAACGGTGTTAAAGTGGTGGGCGTCAATGGCATTAATCATCACCACATTCGGGTGACAATTTTTCTCAAATCGCGCGGCCAACATCACATCACAACTGTCCTCTTTTAATTCGGGCACAAAGGGAATGGGTTGCTGCGCTTCTTCGCCCGTCCACACCCAAATCATGCCGTATTTTTCTGCTGTGGGCCAGGTTTTTATGGTGACGGAAACTGGTTTTCCCAAGCAAGGACTGTCTACGCAAATTCCGTCAGCGTCGAATTTCCAATTGTGGAAAAAACAGCGCAACCCATTCCCCTCGACTTTTCCTTCGGCGAGGTGAGCGCCCATGTGAGGACAATAGGCATCTACGGCGAAGACTTTGCCCGCTTCGCCGCGATAAATGGCGATTTTTCTCCCTAAAAGGGTGATGGGTTTGACTTGACCCGGTTTCAATTCGCGGGATGGAATTGCCCAGTACCATCCTTGGATAAATCGTTGGGAATGGTTGAAAATTTGGGCATCGCGTAGGGAAGCAATGGAGTGATTAAAATCGGTTGTTTTTTCGGAGTTGAGTTCGATCGCGGCCATGATTGGTGTAAAGTTGCTTTCGTCACAGGGGAATGGATAAATATTGGTTTGATTATAGCGGATTCCCTGAAATCGACAAGTGACGGGGGCGACGTTGATTTTTGATGGGCGGCGGCGATCGCGGCGCAGACAGCGGTTAGCGCCGGGGTTTGGGGCGCAGATTCGTCCAGTTGAAAAACTGGATCCTTTTTATCGGAATTCTCCCGATCGCGCGGCTATTCTAGAGAAAGAAATCACTGAAGCGAGTCTGAATTTTTCAATTAATAAACCAATGGCAATTCAAGTGCAAAACAAATCCAAAATAAGATTTTATATCGATTCAATTAAGAGATATAAAAGACAGAAAAATTCCCCATCTCGCGGGCTAGGAGAAGGGGATCGGGAAAAAGTTTCCTGTTCCGGGCAAATTTTATCACTTACTTAACCAATCGATCGGTACCGAAATTTTTATCTTTTACTTTAAAGCAAAAAACTTCCTGGCGATCGCGCCAAACCACGAATTGTACCAGAGATTCGGGAATGCTCATCCATCCATTTTCCATTAATTTAAACATTCCGCGAACGAATCGGGGGTCATTCATCGTGGAGGCATATTCTTGGAAAAGTTTTAACTCCTGTTCCGGGGTTAATCCGGCAATGTTAACGCGAAAAGCCGGTTCGATATCGATTAACTCGCAACCGCATGAGTCGTAGATTTCGATAAAATCATCCGGCGTTAAGCCCCATGTAGGCACTCCTTGCGGAAACAATTCTTGGAATTGGTTATCCGATTCCGTCAAATAAGCATAGTACATAGCACCCTCCTAGGTGAACTTTTGTTTAGATAACAGGCGATCGCCGATGACTTTTGATGACCTGGATCCGGTCGCTGAAGTCAAGAAACCGTAACATTCGGGTTTCGGCTGGCGATCGCGTATGACTTTCCAATACTTTTCGCCTGTGCAGATATCCGGAGAGAAAAAAAAATTTTTTGACAAATTTTCTCCCTCGATAAATAAAGATTTGTTATAACCAGAATAATTACTCTAATTTTGCAATTTATCTGTTGCTGATTGTTTAGGGGTAAATCGCTGAAGCTATTACCCTACAGGGATTTACGACACCTATTCCCGGAGTTGCTCCGGCTTTTTGTAGTGCATTTATTTCGTGACAGCGAAAATTGCACCCCTCCCCGACGCGCCAGGGCGGGTCTCGACCGTGGTTCCATGCGGATCCCCTCACCGTCCGCAATGGATCCGCAGTGGGCAAACCCCAGCCACTCAGCATACACCACGGGCCACACCCGAGCAAGAGACTTGCGCGCCGACTTTGATATAATACGGACTAATACTAAACCCAGCCTATCTTTATTTTTTGAAAAAAATTACGCTTTATGCTAGAAAAAGAAATTAACTTTGAAGAAGCATTTAAAGTCGCCGACGAGGCCATTTTTGCCCAAAGCGGAAAGCATATCAGCGATATTGAAATGAAAATTTTTCGGGGGGCGTGGCAAGATAAAACCTACGAACAAATTGCCGAAAATACCGAGTATGCGGCGAATTACCTACATCGAATGGTGGGCAAAAAGTTTTGGGACCGACTCTCGGATGCTCTCGGGGAAAAAGTCAGTAAAAAAAATTTCAAAACTGCCTTGCAAAGACGGTGGCAAATGTCCCAGGAAAGCGTCGATCGCAGCTTTATCGCCACGCCAACCGAGGCGATCGCCACACCTTGTTTGGAATTTTCCGAAGGAACCGTTCCCCTAAATTCGCCATTTTACGTGCAGCGTCACCCCATCGAAGAACGCTGTCAGCAGGCGATCGCGCAACCGGGAGCACTTCTGCGGATAAAAGCCCCCCAACAAATGGGCAAAACCTCTGTGCTCGATCGCATTCTCGATCGCGCCCGCAACGCCAACTATCGCACCGTTACGCTGAGTTTCGATTTAGCCGATAGCACCGTTTTTACCGATTTGCGGAAATTTTTGCAGTGGTTTTGTGCCAGTGTGGGACAACTGTGCGGTTTACCCAATAAATTAAGCGAATATTGGGATGATATTTTTGGCTGCAACAACAATACCACCGTTTACTTTGAAGAATATATCTTACCCGAATCCACCACGCCGTTAGTGTTAGCTTTAGATAAAGTAGATGTGGTGTTCGAGCATCCCGAAATTGCCAGCGATTTTTGTCGCTTATTGCGCGCTTGGTACGATATTGCCAGACGCAGCGATCGCCGAGGCGCAATTTGGAAACAACTGCGCTTAATCGTGGTTCATTCCACCGAAGTTTATAGCGGTCTGGATATCAATCACTCCCCCCTTGCCAACCTCGGCGCAGTGGTGTCTTTACCCGAATTCACCCCCGCGCAGGTGCAGGATTTGGCCAAGCGCTATGGACTCGAGTGGGAAAGCGACACCGAACTTCAACCCCTGCTCGACATTATCGGCGGACATCCTTATTTAGTTAGAAAAGCCTTCGATTATCTCTACCGAAATCGGATTTCTTTTCTGGAATTTGCCGCGATCGCCGCCACGGAAGCCGGCCCATTTGGCGACCACCTGCGACAACATTTGTGGAACTTACAACACCATCCCGAACTCGCCGCCGCCTTCCGCGATGTGGTGATGGCGAATAAACCGGTGAAAATTTCTTCCGAACGAGCTTTTAAACTCTATAGCATGGGATTGGTGCAACTTCAAGATAATAATGTCACCCCCCGATTCGAGCTATATCGACAGTATTTTTCGGTTCGTCTGGCTTTAACTTAACTCCGATAGCCGATGGAAAAAATTCCTCCTCCGGTTTGCAGCGCTCTTGCATGAAAATTCTCCCACATCGGCGGAGTTATTTGGGGTCGCCCCACCCGGGGTGCGGGGTTTTTGTCATTGTAAATTTTTGATAATTATTGCCCCGAGAAAAGAAAAATGTTCCATAATAAAATAGATGCTGTCCTCTATCCTCCCTGCGACAAATGGTCGAGCGATATATCTTTTCCGGAACCCTGCCCGAAGATGCCCTCACCTATGTGAAACGGCAAGCCGATCGCCAACTTTATGAAGGATTGAAAGCGGGACAATTTTGTTACGTTCTCAACTCGCGACAAACGGGGAAATCTAGCTTGCGCGTACAGGTGATGCGCCAATTGCAACAAGCGGAAATCGCCTGTAGCGCCATCGATATTTCGATGGATAACGTGCAGCAGGTAACGGCAAATCAGTGGTATGCCAACTTGCTTCGCAGTTTAACTTTAGATTTACAACTCGAGGTCAATTTACGCCAGTGGTGGCGCGATCGCGAATGGTTATCCCCCTTGGGGCGCTTCCGGGAATTTATCGAAACCGTTTTACTGGCGCAAATTCCGCAAAATATCGTTATCTTTATCGATGAAATCGATAGCATTCTCAGCTTCAATTTTCCCACCGATGATTTTTTTGCCTTTATCCGCGCCTGCTACAATCAGCGCGCCGACAATCCGCACTACAATCGCCTCACCTTTTGTCTCCTCGGCGTCGCCACCCCGTCGGATTTAATCGCCGACAAACAGCGCACCCCTTTTAACATCGGACAGGCGATCGAACTCAATGGGTTTACCCTCACAGAAGCTATCCCCGCCTTAATCCCGGGATTGGCGGAAAAATTCGCGAATCCGACCGACATTTTAGGGGATGTTTTATATTGGACCAGCGGGCAACCCTTTTTAACCCAAAAACTCTGTAAAATCCTGGTAGAAAAAGCCAGGGATCCGAGGCCAAATGTGGAACAACTGGTGCAAGAGTATATCATAACCAATTGGGAAGCGCAAGACGAACCGGAACATTTAAAAACCATTCGCAATCGCATCCTCAGCAATCCCAAACGCGCCGGACGGCTGTTGGGACTGTATCAGCAAATTTTGACCCAAACCACCGATACCTTTCCCCGAAAAGATGCTACTAATGGCGGGGCGATCGCCGATGGCAGTCCGGAAGAAACCGCCTTGCGTTTGTCGGGATTAGTCATCAAAAAAGCGGGAAATCTGTGGATATTTAATCCGATTTATCGGCAAGTTTTCAATCGAGACTGGGTGGAAAAACACCTGGCAGATTTGCGACCGTATTCGGAAGCGATCGCCGCTTGGATAGCCAGCAATTGTGCTGACGAATCCCGCTTGTTGCGCGGGTTAGCATTGCGCGACGCCCTAGCCTGGGCTGCAGATAAAAGTTTAAGCGATCGCGACTATCAATTTTTATCCGCCAGTCAACAAGCAGAAAAAAAAGCGATCGAACTGGAAAAAATCGAAACTCAAATCACTTTAAACGCCGAACAAAAAGCCAACCGAATTCTCGAGGACGCCTATCGCCAAGCCCAGCGAACCATTAGCATCGGACTGGTCGGTGTTGTCATGCTTTCCCTGGTCGCCACCACCATTGTCGTCAGCGCCAACGCGCAAAAAAAACAAGCGCAATTGGCAAAAATCAACGCCTTAAATTCCGCCTCAATGATTCGCGACTCCGCCAACGAACCTCTAGAAGCATTAGTGAATGCCATTCGCGCCGGGAGAGAACTGCAAACCCTTTCCGCCCCGCAAACGTTGCGCGCAGAAACCATTTTTAATTTAGAAAATATTCTCTCTAAAATTGAAGAACGGAATCGATTTTATGGCCATCAGGGATGGGTGTGGGACGTGGCGTGGTCTCCCGACGGCGAGAAAATTGCCACCGCCAGCGCCGACGCCACGGTAATTCTGTGGAACCGCCAGGGCAAATTACTGCAGCGTTTAGAACATGGCGATCGCGTATATGGCGTGACCTTCTCCCCCGATGGAAGCGCGATCGCCTCTGTGGGTGCGGACAATACCCTCAAACTGTGGAATCTGCAAGGCAAACTCCTGCATACTCTCCCAGCACATAATGAGAGCTTGTTTAGTGTCGCCTTCTCCCCCGACGGTACCCGACTCGCCACCGCCAGTCGCGACCAAACCGCCAAACTCTGGCGCATTCCCAAGGATCCGGAAGGGGAACCCCAACTGCTGCAAACCCTCACCGCCCATACCCATGAAGTGAGCGAAGTGAGCTTTTCCCCCGACGGCACCCTACTGGCCACCGCCAGTTATGACAACCAGGTGAACCTGTGGCGCATCGACCCTCCCGGGGAAAAAGCAGTGCCGATCGCTACCCTCAGCGGCCATACCAACGGGGTTTCCACCGTGCTGTTCTCCCCAGACGGGCAACAAATTGCCACCGCCACCGGGGATGGCATTGTATATATCTGGCGAGTGAATGGCACGTTAGAGCGACAGTTTATCGCCCACGACCACGCGATCGCCCGTCTCGCTTGGTTCCCCGACGGCCAAATCTTAGCCACCGCCAGTCAAGACCACACCATCAAACTTTGGAAGGTAGAAAACGGCACATTGCTCAAAACCCTAGACGCTCATCGCGCCCCGGTGTGGGATCTGGCCTGGTCTCCCGATGGCACATTGCTGGTTTCGGCAGGCGGGGATAATCTGGTGAAACTGTGGACGCCGGAAGTGCGATTGCGCCAAGTGCTAGAGTCGCATCTGGATGGCGTGAATGGGGTCAGTTTTTCCCCCAACGGCCAGCTTCTCGCCTCCGCCAGCCGAGATCAAAAAGTGAGGATTTGGCGGATGCAGGAGGAAGAGGAATCCGGAAACCGGGAGTTTAGCCTATATAACCAATTGCGAGGCCATGAGGATTGGGTGCTGGGGGTGGAATTTAGCCCGGATGGCAAGGCGATCGCCACCGCTAGTAAGGATAAAACGATTAAACTGTGGCAGCCGAATGGGAAAGCGATCGCCACCTTCACCGGACATGGCGATCGCGTGAGTGCGGTGTCCTTCAGTCCCGACGGCACCCGATTGGCCTCCGCCAGTTGGGATAACACCGTCAAAGTCTGGCATCGCAACGGGGAACTCCTCGCCACCCTCACAGGCCATGAGAATCGCGTTTTCGCCGTGGATTTCAGCCCCGATGGCCGGACCGTGGCTTCGGCAAGTGCGGACCGAACCATCGCCCTGTGGGATGCGGACTCGTTCCAGTTAAAAAAGACGTTAACCGGGCATACCGATGAAGTGAATAGCGTCAGTTTCAGTCCCGATGGCGAGGCGATCGCTTCCGCCAGCGATGACAATACAGTAAAACTTTGGCGGCGCAATGGCACATTGCTCAAAACCCTCGAAGGGCATCGGGATAAAGTGCTGTGGGTGAGTTTTAGTGCCGATGGCGAGGCGATCGCTTCCGCTAGCGATGACAATACGGTAAAAATTTGGCGGCGCGATGGCACATTGCTCAAAACCCTCGAAGGGCACCGCGATCGCATCTCTAGCGGTAGTTTTAGCCCCATCGGCACCCTGCTGGCATCGGGCAGTTGGGATCGAACCGTGAAACTGTGGAATATCCAGGACATTGCCGCCGCCGGGGACGCGGATCTCGCCTCCGCCTCCAAGCTGGACGCATTGCTCGCACAAGCCTGCGATCGCCTCGGGGATTACTTTAAGTATAACCGACAAGAGCCGATTTGCAAAGGGTGGTAGCCCAGGGACGCCGAAGCCCCCACCGCCCCCCGGCGGGCGACTGGGGGGCGGCAGTGGCGCGGATCCGGCATTGGTGGAGTCGCGCGGCGGTAGGAAGAGGGTGGCTCAAGCGCGATTTTCGTCGCCCTGGTTTTACGGGCACTTTTTTCGATAGCATAGAACCGTTCACTCAAGTTGTGGTTAAGTAAAGAAAGCCCAATGGCGATCGCAATTGATTTTGGAACCAGCAATACCGTAATTGCACGCACCAATCCCGCCACCGGAGAACCGGAAACGGTAAAACTGCCGCGCATTTCCTGGCAGGTGGGTCAAAATCCCCCTTTAATTCCCAGTTTGCTTTATGTGGAAGATGCCAGCGCTGAGACAGTCCTCATCGGACAGGAAGTGCGCGATCGCGGTGTGGATTTGAAATCCGACCCGCGATTTTTCCGCAGTTTCAAGCGCGGTATCGGATCGGATGTCCAAGGTTTTCTCCCGGAACTCGACGGGCAAACCGTCAGCTTCGAACGGGTGGGGAAATGGTTTCTCTGCCAACTGATCCATCGGGTTCGGCAAGTTCCCTTGCCCGTGGAGTCGTTGATACTCACCGTGCCGGTGGATAGTTTTGAAGCCTATCGCCACTGGTTGGGGCAAGTGTGCCAATCTCTCAACGTAGAACAAGTGCGAATGGTGGACGAACCCACCGCCGCTGCGTTGGGCTACGGACTGGCGGAACGAGAAAACCTCCTGGTGGTAGACTTTGGCGGGGGAACCCTGGATTTATCGTTAGTGCGACTCGATCCGAGTACGGCGAAGAAAAAAACCTTGGGATTTCTGCTGAAATGGGGCGACAACATGTTAGCAGAAAAGTCCGGTCAGAAGGTGAAAACTGCCAGAGTTTTGGCGAAATCTGGCAAAAATTTGGGCGGCAGCGATATCGATAATTGGCTGGTGGATTATTTCGGGAAAACCCAAGGAGTGCCCAAGACGCCGTTAATTACCCGGTTGGCAGAACGCTTGAAAATTAAGCTTTCGTTGCAACAAGAAGCCAAAGAGGTGTATTTTAACGATGAAACTTTGGAGAGTTATGAGTTGGCTTTAGACCGCGATCGCCTGGAGAATATTTTGCGGGACAATGCTTTTTTTGAGCGCCTGGATGAGGCGATGAATCAGGTGCTACAGCAGGCGAAACGACAGGGGTTAGAAGTGACCGATATCGATGGGGTTTTGTTGGTGGGAGGAACCACGCAAATTCCGGCGGTGCAAAATTGGGTGCAGCAATATTTTGATGCAGATAAAATTCGCAGCGATCGCCCGTTTGAAGCAATTGCCCAAGGCGCACTGCAACTGGAGCGAGGCATGGAAGTGAAAGATTTTCTGTATCACAGTTACGGAATTCGCTATTGGGACCGGCGGAATAAACGGCAGAGTTGGCATCCGTTGATTAATGAAGGACAACCCTATCCGATGTCGAATCCGGTGGAATTAGTGTTAGGCGCTTCTGTGGAAAATCAGCCCAGTATCGAGTTAATTATTGGCGAGTTAGGGTCGCAAACTGGCGGCACGGAGGTGTATTTTGATGGCGATCGCCTGGTGACGCGCAGGGTAGGAAGCGATCGGGTAACGGTCCAACCCCTGAACGACAAAGAAGGGGCACGCAGTATTGCCGAACTCGATCCGCCGGGAAATCCGGGCAGCGATCGGGTGAAGGTATTTTTTCAGGTAGACGAACAGCGTTTTTTGCGGATTACGGTAGAAGATTTGCTTACCGATCGCACCTTGTTGGAGGATAAAGCAGTGGTCAAATTGAGTTAAATCAAACCCGGCATAATTCCCCTCATTCCACCCCCCACGGAGAGTCCCCAAACCCATGACCGTAACGGGAAGCGGTGCGTCACCCCCGCAGAAATTTGGTGGATGTGCGCGATCGGTTGGCGGGGGTGACGCACCCTACGTCCCCAAACCAATGACCAAGGACAAATGACAAATGACCTTTGGACAAATGACCAATGACAAATGACCTTTGGACCAATGACCTTTGGGCAAATGACCAATGACCAATGACCAATGACCAATGACCAATGACCTTTGAGCCGTTTAACTTTCCACCACAAATTGTTCGGGGTCGATATCCCAATTCACCCAGCGAATGGCTTCGCGGGCTGAAAAAATATGGGGCGGAACGCGGGTGGCGTGGATGTAGCCGGTGCTCGGACAGGTCATTTTTAAGAGATGAATTGGCTCGATATCCACTTCATTTTCGATTCGTATGAGGGTATATTCTCGCCAAAAGTCTAACTCTACCGCATCGAGTTCTTGACAGATGCGGCTGTAACCAATTCCTTGGATTAAGACGCGCCGCAGTTCGGCATTCGATTCGGTTAAAAGCCATTCGGATCGCCATAAATTGGGATGCAATCTGCCGTAGCGGGGGGGCAATCTGACGCCTTGAAAGGCATAGATGGAATACCCATCCGCCCAGGCGATCGCTGCTTCCCCTTCGGCGTGTAGGCGGCGATCGCTGTCGAATGAGATCTTGATGGGGCGATCGCACACCAAACAAGCGTTTTCCAAAGGCAATGTTAAGCCACATTCGGTTGCTAACCCCATGTAAGCCTCCCACTCGGCGCGATCGCAATCGCAACCGAGTACGGAAATACAAAAATCCAGAGTCGCCATCGAACCGGCTTGTAGATTGTGCGCTAAATTCCACACAAATCCCATCCCACCCACGAGTTGCAGCAAGGGTTGGGTCATTTGCCGTTCCAACTCGCGCACCCAAGGTTGGTTCGCCATCGGCTTCCAGAAGGTTTCTTCCAGTTGCTGCGACAGGGGTTCCCCGATATGCTGCCAGAGAAAGTCTCCCACTTGTGTCAGGGGTTCCATCCCGGGGATTTTCAGCAGTTCTTGGCGCATTTCCCGCTCCTGCTGTTCCCACATTTGTCGCAATATCCCCTCTTGCCACTCGCCCCACAATTGGGTCAGCAGTTCCCCATCTTGCCCCACTAGGGTATCTTGCAGGACAAACATCATTAGGGGAAAGTCCTCGGGGGACAATTCGTTCTCTAGTTCGATCCAGAGGCTGTCTTCCACCTGTTCTCGCACCCGATCGCCGATCGCGGTGCCCAAGGAAGCCAGCAGGGGTGCGCCCCACTGCTGGGCCAGGGCTTTGGGAGATTGCTGTAGCAGCATTTGTCGCAATGCATCCGGGGTAGTGAGAAACACGATGTCCGGTTCTGGCAGGCCCAGTGCCGCGTAAGTGGTTTTCACGGCGCGTGCGGCTTTCTCCCGGTTTATCGGCTGACAAGAAAAGGTGCGTTCGCGCCATTCGTCCCGATAAACCGGAAGCAATACCTCTTGTTCTAGAGTGAGAGAGGCGATTTTAGTCTGCGACATAGCGCCATCCTTCGGGCTGATATTCCCGCTGGATCCGCACCATCCAGTGTCCTTGGGGAATATCAATGGCTTTGTGTTCTTCGTGAATTAACGTGGCGCGATCGGACAAGACGCGCAGATAGAGGGTGCCGTTTTCTTCATACAGTTCCGCTTCTCCGTTGCTGATGCGGTGGGAGTGCCCCGTCACCTCGCCTTCCGCTAGGGTCAGGTGGCGCAGCTTTTTCCCCCGAGAGGTTTTCACCGATTGCAAAAGGACGTCCCCTTGTCGCATGAATTGCATGGTTTTGGCTCCTAATTTTTTTTATGTTATGAGAATCTAGGGTTGCCCAGATTGGGGCAATGCTATTTTAACTCAATTTTCTCAATTTGGGGGCGCAGGGACAGAAAAGGGCATTCTGGCATGGGAGAGGGGGTAATGGTTCTGCGATCTACTCACGTTCGGCAGAACTATCTCCCAATCTATCCCTGGAGGGCGGTGTGGGGGGAAGGGGGAATGAACTCAATCCGGGAGCCTTTCGCCTGCTTTGCACGGAGTGGGAGAGGGATTTTGGTAGCGGATTTTACTGGAGCCCCGAGTATTTATACTGATGAGAGGCGGTGAATTGCCCTCCGATTCGGGGTGGCGATCGCCACGATCTGTCTAAAGAAGGATGTAGTTTGCCGATCGCTCTTCTAGAGTGAGAAAGGAATCAAAAACACCAACTCGAAAAAGAGGAGAACACTAATATGGCAGTGCAACTACAAGATGCCAAGCGCATGGCGATCGCCACGAAGCTAGCAGATATGAAAGCACTACAAAATCTGGTGATTTCCAATGAAGAGGCACTGATGCAGGCAATTTCCGATCCGGAAATTCGCGATCGATTTGAAGAAATGCTCGAAGATGACCGCAAAAACCTCGGCATCATCGAAACCACCATCGTGCAATACGGCAATCAATCCAATCCGCACGAAAAAACCCAACAAATGATTGACAAAACTCGCGAACTCATGTCAGGTTCCGAGCTGAGTCTGTATGAAAAAATCGCCGAGCATGAATTGCTCAAACACGCTCAAGTAATGACCGGACTCATCGTCCACAAATCCGGGCAAGTCGTCGGTGCAGATATTGAAGAAGCCCTGACGCCTCTCAATACCGTTAACTTTGAAAATCGCACCCATCAAGAACAACTGAAGGGAATTCTCGAAGTCATCGGCACTCGCGAACTCACCGGACAAGATCCAGAACAAGGTGTCTGGGGTCGCGTGCAAGATGCTCTCGCCGCATTAAGTGGTGTGTTTGGTGCCGCCGCCAGTCGCACCAAGGGCGATATGAATATCCTGGAAATCATCTATGAAGATCACCGCAAGGTAGAAACCCTCTTTAAAGAAATTAAGAAAACCGACGATCCGAACAAGCGGCAAGAATTTTTCGGCCAACTTTTCAAAGATTTAACCGCTCATGCCAACGCGGAAGAAGATGTGGTTTATCCCGCCATTCGCGAGAAATTACCTAAAACACAACAGCTTTACGACGAGCAAGCGGAAATGAAGCAACTGCTCGAAGACATTAAATCCACCAGTGCTACTTCTCCCGCGTATATGGAGAAAATCCAACAATTGAAACGCATGGTCAAGGAGCATGTGAATGAAGAAGAAAGTAACATGTTTGCCCAATTCCGCCAGGTGATGAATGAAGACCAATTGGAGGCACTGGCCAAACAGTTTAAAGACGCCAAAAATCGCCATCAACAAGCAATGGTTTCGTAGATGTAATCCGGTTGTCCAAAGTTGGAATTAGATAGTTTAGGTAAGGAGTAAAGGGAAGCGATCGCTTCCCTTTTTTTTCCTCGATACTGAGGTTGTAGATGAGGGCAACTGCAGTTGCGCCTTCGCCCCTCTTCAACCGCCAACGCGACTCCTTAAAAAGTCCCGCCCCCTGGAAAAACTGGACCTATCCGGACGGAACATTCTCCTACGCGAGCTATTTTTAGGGGCAATCAACCGGACACCATCTTCTCATCGTTAGGGTTATCAATCCGGAGTGATGAGTCAGTAAAAAAAAAGTCCCGGTATCGAGACCAGGACTTTGATTAAAGTAAAATTAAAAATTGTATTGAAATGAGATACTAACCAAAACGCTCTACCTAAAACGTTTACGACCTCGGATCGCTCTGATGAGGCGATTAAACCTCCCACTGGTAGTAACAAAGTGCAGGAAGCGACAAAAACTCCACACCGTTTAGGGTTCAAGGCGCATAAGGGATTCGGATCGTCCGCACATCTGACGTCGCTCTCCTTCGACGTGCGGCTAAGAGCCACAGCGACAGAACTCTCTGCCGACCCGAATTTTCCGAATTTGCCGTGGGTAAACACATACCGGACTAAAGACCAGCAGTTTACTCAAACAGGCAAAACTGGATTATCGTTGGGTGAAAAGTTAGACTCGGCAACGTTTACGACCTTAGATCGCTCTGATGAGGTGATTAAACCTCCCACTGGTAGTAACAAAGTGGAGGAAGCGACAAAAACTCCACACCGTTGCTGTCCTAACTTGCAACAAGGCTTCGCGGATCGTCCGCACATCTGACGTCGCTCTCCTTCGACGTGCGGCTAAGAGCCACAGCGACAGAACTCTCTGCCGATTCGCGTTCGTTGCCTTGCTGTTTTTCAACTGTTGTATTTACAATAGCACCGATCGCATCTTGGGGTTATCCTTCTGCAGATGGACTTTCCCGGATTTGCGATCGCGAATTGTATCAGTCTCGGGAGGGAGTTGTCGATCCTCCTAAGAGAGCGCGCTGCTGCAACTCTTTAATCGGTGGACCGTTGAGAACCTCGCCAGTGGCGCTGAATCGTCCGCCGTGACAGGGACAATCCCAGCTTTTCTCTGCCGCGTTCCAATTGACGATGCAATGGGCGTGGGTACAAACCGGAGAGAGGGTGTGCAGGTTTCCGCTTTCGTCGCGATACACTGCCACTTGTTCGCCGCCGACTTCCGCGATTCTCCCTTCTTTTAGGGGCACTTGCGAAAGGGAATGGACGTCGCTTTTAAAGCGATCGCCGATAAAATGCTTGGCCACCTCAATATTTTCACTGAGGAACCCTTGTGCGGAGGCGACGAGGTTGAATCGGTTCGGATCGTAAAGCTTTGCCCAGGGATTCTTTTCCCCCAAAATGCTGTCTGAGAAGATTAACCCCGCAATGGTACCAAAGGACATCCCATTGCCAGAATAGCCGGTGGCAAAATGCAGGTGCGGGTGCAAGGCGCTACTCCCGATAAAGGGCAAACCATCCACCGGTTCGTAGAGTTGAGCAGACCAGCGATAGTCGATCGCGGCAATGGGATAGCGATCGCGCAGATATTGCTCCAAGTTGCGATAGCACTCGGTTTCGTCAATTTCTTGCCCGGTTTTGTGGTCTTCCCCGCCGACAATCAGCATCTCCCCTGCAGGAGTATTGTAGCGGCGAGTGTAATGATACGGTTGTGCCGTATCCCAAAACAGTCCCTTCGGGGCGCTGATGCCATCCAATCGCACGCCCATCACATAAGACCGATAGGGGGCTGCTTTGGTAGTTAGGGGCAAAATCTCCTGCATCTTCAACAAATCGTGAATCGGCATAATTGTCGCCAAGATGACCTCTTTTGCCGTAACCTTGCCCCCAGGGGTGGACATCGCGATCGGATCGCGATCCATGTCAATATCTAACACCCGACTTTCTTCGTAAATCTTTCCTCCCTCGCCGGTGAAGGCGTTGGCGAGACCTTGCAGATATTTCAGGGCGTGAAATTGTGCTTGATTGGAAAAGAGTATCCCTCCTTTCACGGGAAAAGGCAAGGGCACATCGGCGATCGCCGAAGCGCTGACCCCCAGCTTGCGGGCCGCTTGCGTTTCGCGTTCCAGTTGGGAAACTTCGGACTCGGACTCGGCATACAAATATCCGGACAAGCGCTCGAATTCGCAGTCTATTTTATCCGTTTTCACAAACGAAGCAATAGTTTCGATAGCGATGCGGCGCGATTGCACCACTCGTTGCGCTTGCTCTTCGCCTAAGCTGGCAATCAGTTGGCGATACCCCATATCCGGCACTTCGCTAATATGTGCGGTGGTATTGCCGGTGACGCCACTGCCAATTCGCGACGCTTCCAACAGAGCCACATTCAGCCCATTGCGCTGCAACAAGACAGCGGCGGTTAATCCGGTGATTCCACCCCCCACGATCGCCACATCCACGGAAATATCCCCGCTCAGTTGCGGGTATTTTGTACCTTCGCTGGTGGCATGCCAAATTGAGGCAGTTTTGCTTTGCTGATTCATCGGTGTTTCTTTACTCCAATGCAGGTTATTCCCAGCACAGCAGCGATCGCCCGGTTTCGCCATCCCCCTGCATACAGATTTTTCCCCACCCCGCCACCACCCCCAGAATTGACCCCACAGCAAGGGTTTTGGTGAAATGTAAATTTTTTTGAATTTCATAAAAATTCCTCAACCCCATTGAGTATCGTAAATGAAGAACCTCGATGGAGCGGCGGCTAATGAAACCAACGTTTAAAGATACAGTGGCGTGGCATCAGGCAGAAATCCTGATGCAACCGGCTTTAATTCGCGTTTTGGATAACCTCCGCAAGCATCTGGAAGTCTCCCCTTGGAAAGGCACCTATGAAGAAGTGCAAACTCCTTTCCCCGGTTACGTCCTCTGTTTGACCCAGGGAGAGTCACAACTGCGGTTTGATGTCTGGGAGATGTGCTTTCAAATCTGCTTTCTCGACTACACCCCCACCCATTCCTCCTCGGAATCCCGAGAAGTGGAAATAGACAGCAGTTTACTGGATGAAGAGGGTGAGGTGGACTGGAATCGTCTGGACGATAAGGCGAAACAGGTGGTTAGGGATATTTTTTCCCATTTGCCGTCGGTTTCATAGTTTGACCCTCGGCGATAGAAGGGTCAGCAATTCTGATAAGTTAGTAAAAGGTAATTCGAGCGCAATCAGGAGCAATAATGGATCGGGAATTACGCGACATACAGGCAAAAAATGGCGCGACATTTAACACCTCTGCCTCGGGAATCGAGGTGCCGATGAGCTATGGGAATGATGCAGAAGCGTTGCAGGCAGTGCGCGAGGGAGTGGCGTTATGCGATCGCTCCCACTGGGGACTCCTGCAACTCTCTGGCGCGGACAAACTTCGCTTTTTGCACAACCAAAGCACCAACGATTTCCAAAATTTGCAACCGGGTCAAGGATGCGAGACGGTTTTTGTCACCTCCACCGCCCGCACCATCGATATCGTGACCGCTTACGTCACCGATGATTCGGTGCTGTTGTTGGTCTCTCCCAACCGCCGCCAAAAAATGATGGAATGGCTCGATCGCTATATTTTCCCTGCGGATAAAGTGGACTTAAAAGATATCAGCGACACCACGGGCATTTTTAGCATAATCGGTCCGCAAAGTCGCAGTATTTTGGCACAACATGGCTTCTCTAGCGATGAACCTTTTGCCAGTCACCAAACCCTTACTCTCGGCGATGCAGACGTTCGCGTAGCAGTGGGCAGCGGTTTGGCAACTGAAGGTTTTACCCTGATTTTTGCGGCCAACCAAGGGCCTAAACTGTGGCAAACTTTGACCGATTCCGGGTCAATTCCCCTGGGAGAACAGTGCTGGAAACAACTCCGCGTCTCTCAAGGACGTCCCGCTTCCGACCATGAATTGACCGAAGATTATAACCCCTTGGAAGCCGGTTTGTGGCATAATATTTCTTTTGAAAAAGGCTGCTATATCGGTCAAGAAACTATCGCCCGTTTGAATACCTATCAAGGGGTGAAACAGCAACTTTGGGGCCTCAAACTCAGCGCCCCCGCCTCTCCCGGAACCCCCGTCACCATTGGGGAAAATAAAATCGGCACCCTCACCAGTTACGCCGATACCCCAGACGGCGCTTTTGGTTTGGCTTATATCCGCACCAAAGCCGGCGGTGTGGGTTTGCAGGTTAAGGTGGGTGACGCCGACGCCGAAGTGGTGGATGTGCCTTATTTAACTCGCGGATATCTCGCCGCCAAATAACAGGCAAAAAATCCGTTTAAACTCGTTCCTAGGTAAAACCTAGGAACGTAATTTTTGAGACTCTACCTCCCAACCGGTTAATTCTTCCCCTTTAATTCGCGATGAAATTTATCATAAAGCATTCCTTTTACCGGGTTTCCGCCTTTCAAATGTCGTTCCACTACCGCGGACACTTCATCGGGATGCACCCGCGAATACCATATTTCCTCGGGCAATACGAATACCATCGGACCATTGCCGCATTGTCCCAGGCAACTGCTTTCCTCCACCGTGACATTTTCTAGAGGATGCGATCGCAATGCCGCCAACACTTTCTTTGCCCCTTGTTTGCGACAAGTTCGATTGGTACATACCCGCACTCGTTTCGCCGATGAATTCAATTTATTAAACCCCAACCCAACAGCTTTTTAATTTCTATTATAACATCATCCTGCATCCGGTGGATGATTCATTCAAACGGGCGATTTTAATCGCGCCTCTACAAGCTAAGTCCGCCTACGCGGACTCATTTTTTTTACATTTTTTACCTCGCAAATTATATGGTGAATTCAAATAAAAAAATCGATAAAAATTTAATTGAACTCGTTCCCAGGCAGGAGCTTGGAAACGAGTTATGATGCAGATGAAATGTAGGGACAGGGCATGCCATGTACTGACAGGCAGCGGTCTAAATCGCGGTTTTAGAAAAATGATAGTAGACGCAAAATACCCTTTTCTCCAGACAGTTTAATCCCCTTGAAGTAACAGTCCTTTCGACTGCAAAAACTCGGAATTAAACAGCTTCGACTGATACCGCTGCCCGCTATCGCAGAGTACGGTGACAATCGTATGCCCGGAACCGAGTTCTTTGGCTAAAGCCACGGCAGCGCCCACATTAATGCCAACCGAACCGCCCATAAATAAGCCATCTTTTTCCAACAGTTGATAAACCACCCGCACCGCTTCTTTATCATCCACGCGGATGGCATCGTCGATGGGAGCACCTTCCATATTTTTGGTAATCCGACTGTTGCCAATTCCTTCGGTAATCGAACTTCCTTCGACGTTGATTTCTCCGGTTTTCACGTAACTATATAAACCACTGCCCATTGGATCGGCGACGACGCATTTTACCTCGGTATTTTTTTGTTTGAGGAACATCGAAACTCCGGCATAAGTGCCGCCGGTGCCGGTGGCGGATACCCAGGCATCAATTTTGCCGTCGGTTTGTCGCCAAATCTCCGGACCGGTGGTTTCGTAATGCGCCCTTCGGTTGGCTACATTATCGAATTGATTGGCCCAAATAGCATTGTCCATTTCTTCGGCAAGTCTGCCAGAAACTTTGACGTAGTTATTGGGATTGCGGTAGGGAACGGCAGGTACGGGGCGCACTTCTGCTCCCAAGGTTCTTAAGGTGTCTATTTTTTCTCGGGATTGGGTTTCGGGAATAATAATCAGGCATTTGTAGCCTTTTGCGTTGCAAATGTGGGTTAAACCAATGCCGGTGTTGCCGGCAGTTCCTTCTACAACGGTGCCACCGGGTTTGAGCAAACCTTTTTCTTCCGCATCTTGAATAATATACAGGGCGGCGCGGTCTTTTACCGACCCTCCGGGATTGAGAAATTCGGCTTTCCCGAGTATTTCGCAGCCGGTTTGTTCGCTAAAGCTGTTTAGTCGAATTAGGGGGGTGTTGCCCACAGTTCCGACAAATCCGTGTCTGATGTCCATGAGAATTCCTCTAGGTGGTTGTTGGCAAAATTATCCCCGATCGCGCGGCTTTAATGGGGTGGGTTTTGATGAGAAAATCAAAAGTTGGGTTAAAAATCGATAATCGGGTCACGGTGCGATCGCCCCACCCCCGATCGCAACCGCCGCGCGCCCCCGCCCAGCGATCGTAGGGGTTTTCACCTCGCCTCGATACTGGGGTGAAGTGGGAAACCGGATCCCTGCGACGGAGGAACATCCCTGCGTTTCTCTACGAGTCGAACGCAAAATCGTCTATTCTTGTGATTTTGCCATAAAATCTGGCCTTTGTCTGTGGGAATTGAGGATTTTCTGATTTTCTCCGGGCTTTGGCATGGTATGATATATCGTTATATTTTAAATGTCGTTTTTACAGTATTTGGCCGTGTTGCAATTCCTAAGACCTCTGATTCACGCAATCCAGCCATTTTTAGTCCCGATTTGTTTTGTTTTGGCATGGGTTCTGCTACTGATGATTGTCTGGAGCATTACCAGCGCGATCGCTTCTACGATTGCCAATGCCAAGCGAATGCATCAAATCCCCTGCAGCAATTGCGCCTTCTTTACCAACGATCATCGTCTGAAATGCCCGGTTCAACCTAAAATCGCTATGACTGAAAAAGCGATCGGCTGTATGGATTTTCGACAGCATTCGTAATTTGGTCATTGTCGATCGTGAATCTGTTATCCGGGAGTCCGTATCGGCAGATTTCAATCTGCCGCTATGCAATTAGCCCGCCTACGCGGACTAATTGCAATTTTTGAAACGCGATCGCGCAATTTACTCATTGTCGCTACGTGGCATTTGTCAAAGCATTGGTCAAAGCGGGCGATTGAAATCGCGCCGAGGCACAGGCAAAGCGCGAAGGGGCGACAGCGCTATAGTCCGCATGACGGGGACTGGGAAGTATGCTAGATACATAGAGCGATATTCGATCTTTGTGTGCGAGGAAAACCACCCCTGTAGGGACACGGCGGTGCCGTGTCCCGAACCCAATTTATCTCTCGCACCTTATTCACACAAAATATCTCACGGGCAGCGATCGCCGGGGATTATTCTTGGCCAATTTCCAGCAAGACTTTTAAGACGCCGCGAGTTTGGGCGCGATCGAACGCGGCGATCGCGTCATCTAGGGGATAGCGGGCGTGAATTAACGGCGTCACATCCAGGCGATTGTCCGACAGGGCGGCGATCGCCTTGTCAAACGGACCGCAACGAGACCCGATCAGAGTGATTTCATCCACCACCAGAGAAGACGCATCGATGGTTAAATCCCCCGCGTAGGTACTTTTCAGCACCAGGATACCCCGGGGACGCAAGGCGCGACGGGCGATCGCGAATCCGGCGGGGTTCCCGGTACATTCCACCGCAATATCGAACGCGCGATCGGTTAGCGCATCGGCGAACCCGGTTTTAATTCCGCGCGCCTCCAGGTTGTCCAACTTTTCCCGATGACGCCCGAGCGCCAGCAAATCGCATCCCGTCAGCGCCAGAGTTTGCGCCACCAATTGCCCCAACTTGCCATCGCCAACCACCAAAACGCGCTCGTTTGGGGTAATTTTAATTTGTTCTTGGATTTCCAGCGCCGCCGCCACCGGTTCGGTAAAGGTTGCCACATCTGTAGGAATACTTTCCGGAATTGGGTACAAATTTTTTACGGGCAAGCTCAGATATTCGGCAAATGCGCCATTGCGGTTGACAATTCCCAAAACCGTGCGGTTTTCGCAGTGAGTGGGTTGGCCGCTTTTGCAGAAACGACATTCGCCACAGCTTGCATTAATTTCCCCCACCACGCGACGACCCACCAGATTGTCCGGTCCGCTATCCACCACGCCGACAAATTCATGGCCCAGGACGCCTTGATAAGGATAGTAACCGCGCAGTAATTCCAAATCCGTATTGCAAATCCCCGCCCGCAAAACCCGCACCAGGGCTTCTCCTGCTGGCGGTTCGGGAATCGGCAGGTCACTTTTTAGCTGCAATTTTTTGTGGTCCAGCCACAGTCCTTTCATCGTGGTTTCCCCTCTGTTTTATGGTGCTGCTGTGTTATTGATTGTAATACGGATTCGACCGAGCGACGAGAACTCGCAGCGATGCAAGACGTAGGCTGGGCAATGCCTAACTTGCTAACAGGTTTTTTTGCGAGCGATCGGGTAGGCATTGCCCACCTTCTCCGAATTTTATACAGAAGCCCATCTGAGGGGATGGTGGACGGCGATCGCCCTACTTTCGGCTTCACCCTCTGCGAATAAGCGGTAATTCGTCAACAATTCGACAAATCTTGGTTGTAAAATCGGAGCGCCGACTCTCAAGGGTCAAACCAAACATTCTGCCACCGTTATCGGCGAGTATATTGCCACCAAAGCGCCTGTTTCGACTGATTGAAACGGGAACTCAACCACGGGAAAAAACGGGGTCACACCTTGAACGTAATAAATCACCGATGAGGTATCGAGATCGAGAGGAGATATACCCTCTAAAGCGGATTCTATCTTCATACGCTATCGGAACTCCCGGTTTCGGGATCTACCGACTTACCCCTGAGTGGGTTCACCCATTATCGAGCATCTCTTCCACCCAGCAAGTTCGGGGTCATGCCGGCAAACTCACTAATTTTATGCTAGGGTTTCGGCTGAGGGGGGGTTGTTTCATCTGTTCGGCTACTGTTTGGATTAACTCCAAACGTTCCTCATAAGAAAGCTGTTGCGGTTGTTTTAACAACGCTTGCGATAAAGGATTTATTGTTCTAACCTCCCGAAATTGTCTGGAAGTCCAATCTCTAGTGTGGCACCTCTAGAGGCGAATCGGCATCGATCCGAAAATCCAGGGGGCGATCGCCAAAGTTGCCCAGTGGGGAATCAAGCGATCGCCGCTATGATTAATAAAGAGTCCAAACCAACTCAAACCGAAGCGATAACCATGCAATCCCCAGAATTCCAAGATATTTTTGATGTTGTAGTCGTAGGGGCGGGGCATTCCGGTTGCGAAGCGGCACTCGCCACCGCACGCCTGGGGTGTCGCACCCTACTGTTAACCTTAAACCTAGATAAAATCGCGTGGCAACCCTGCAACCCAGCAGTGGGAGGGCCAGCGAAATCCCAACTCACCCATGAAGTGGATGCCCTCGGGGGCGAAATCGGCAAAATGGCCGATCGCACTTACGTGCAAAAGCGGATTCTCAACTCATCCCGAGGGCCGGCAGTGTGGGCATTGCGGGCGCAAACCGATAAGCGCGAATACGCCCGAGTGATGAAAAACATTCTCGAGACCCAAGAGAACTTGACCTTGCGCGAAGGCATGGTGACGGATGTAGTGCTCGGGGACAACGATGAAATTATCGGCGTCGAGACCTACTTCGGCGTTGCCTTCGGGTGCAAAACCGTAATTCTCACCACCGGCACCTTTCTCGGCGGCATTATTTGGGTAGGCAACAAATCCATGCCGGCGGGGCGGGCGGGAGAATTTCCCGCCGTGGGATTAACCGAGACCCTCAACCGCCTAGGATTTGAAACCGGGCGACTGAAAACCGGCACCCCGGCGCGGGTGGATCGGCGATCGGTCAACTTTGACAAAATGGAACTGCAACCGGGGGATTCCGAAGTGCGCTGGTTCAGTTTCGATCCCGAGGTGTGGGTAGAAACAGAGCAAATGAACTGCTATCTAACCCGGACCACCGCCGAAACCCATCGCCTAATCCGGGAAAACCTGCATTTGTCTCCCGTTTATGGTGGTTGGGTAGATGCCAAAGGGCCGCGTTACTGTCCCAGCATCGAGGATAAAATCGTCCGATTTGCGGATAAAGACGCTCATCAAATCTTCATCGAACCGGAAGGGCGGGACATTCCGGAACTGTATATCCAAGGTTTTTCCACCGGATTGCCGGAAAACTTGCAACTGGCAATGCTGCGAACCCTACCGGGGTTGGAAAACTGCGCCATGTTGCGTCCCGCCTATGCCGTCGAATACGATTACCTACCCGCCACTCAATGTTATCCCACGATGATGACCAAAAAAATCGAGGGGTTATTCTGTGCGGGGCAAATTAACGGCACCACGGGCTATGAAGAAGCCGCCGCACAAGGGATCGTTGCCGGGATCAACGCTGCCAAATTCGTGCGTGGGGAAGAGATGATGGTGTTCGCGCGCGAGCAAAGTTATATCGGCACCTTGCTCGATGACCTCTGTACCAAAGACTTGCGCGAACCCTATCGAATGCTCACCTCGCGGTCCGAGTATCGCTTATTGCTGCGATCGGATAATGCCGATCGCCGCCTGACGCCGGTGGGGCGCGAAATCGGGTTAATCGACGATCGCCGCTGGGAACTATTTACCCGCAAGCAGGAAAACATCGCCGCCGAAAAAGAGCGCTTGCACTCCACCCGGATTAAAGAGCGCGAGGAACTCGGGGTGGCGATCGCGGCGGATATCCAGCAAAAAATCAAAGGGTCGATTACCCTCGCCGAATTGCTCCGTCGCCCGGGTTTCCACTACTCCAACCTGAAGCGCTACCAACTAGACAACCCAGCGCTCACCCTAGCGGAACTCGAAGGGGCGGAAATCGACATCAAATACGCCGGCTATATCCAACGCCAACAATACCAAATCGAGCAGGTTTCCCGGGAGGAAAACCGCAAATTGCCCCCTGACTTGGATTATGCCAATATCTCCACCCTCTCCAAGGAAGCGCGGGAAAAACTCGCCGAAGTCAAACCCCTCACCGTGGGGCAAGCTTGTCGCATCGGCGGGGTGAACCCGGCAGATATCAACGCTTTGCTGATTTATCTGGAGGTGCGGAGACGTCAGGTGCCCACAGAGGTTTCCGCCTAACTCCCGGGGTGGAGGGCGCGCCCGCGAACCCTCCACCACCGATGCCCCAGGCCCAGAATTGTTGCAACTCGTAACAAAAGCTTGCGCGATCGAAAATCCAGTGGTAAGACTAAGCTAGACCCGTAAACCCGGGGGAAAAACCGCTGGTTCGCGCCGTAAAATAAAAAGCGATCGCATCACTTGATTAATAAAGCCATGTCTCAGGATGTTAGCACCAAAACCATAGAGTCCCAGCAAGCAGAAATTCCGGTCAATAGCATCGGCACCCCGGAGTGGTCCGTGGATAATTGCGCCGATCGCTTGATGGACGATTTGTTCGAAGATGTGGACCGGATTTTGTCCGGGGGTAGCCGCGCACGGAAACCCGCCGCACCGGATAAGGTATCCCTGCGATCGGTGCAAGTGCCGCAAATTGTCTTGCCCCCGATGATGGTACCGCAATCGGCCCGAGAAGAGGGGCAGATTGTGGAAGCCAAGGCAACCTCTACCTCCCAGAAGCCGAAAAAATCCGGCAAATCGTTCGATCGCTGGCTGTTGGGTTCCGCCTGTGGGTTGCTGCTCGTTACCTTGGGGTTGTGGTTGTGGAATCGCGGCTATTTACAGCAATTCGCGCTACAGTTTCAGCGGGCACCAGAAGCGGAAACCGTGGCAGCGCCGAAAACGCCGGAACAACTGAAAGCTGAAGCCGATGCGGAGTTTATCAACTACATGGAGCGATCGCTCGAAATTATGGACCGCAATGCTGCCGGCGAACCCACCGCATCGGTGCCGGCACCGAACTCGGCGTTACCGATTCCCGCACCGCCGCCGCCAGTTAACGTGACGGTGAATCCGAATCTGACGGTCCCCACGCCGAATGTGACGGTGAATACCCCGCATCAAGGGAATTTGGCGGAGGTCCTCAATCGGATCGCGATCGCCCTGGAACGAGGCATCAATCCCACCTTGGTGCAACCTAACCTCACGGTGCAGATTCCCAGAAATCCGGCACCGCCGCCGCAAACCGCTACCGCACCTACGCCGCCCACGCCGAAACCAGCACCGGCACCAGCACCGGCACCGGCACCGTCTCCCGCACCGTCTCCCGCACCGTCTCCCGCACCCACGGTGGCGGCTTCGCCAAAACCCTCTCCCGCCCCTTCTCCGGCGGCTGAGGAAGCACCCAAACCGGAAGAATCTCCCGCACCATCTCCGGCGGCGGAAACGCCTAAACCGGTGGGAAGACCCACGGCTTTATCGCCGCAAGTGGCATCCTCGGCACCGGCACCCTCGCCGCAACCCGCCGCTTCCGCTACGGCGCGAGAGCAATCTCCGGCGCAGGCGGAACAATCCTCGGAACCGGAACCGAAACCGACTCGGGCAGAAAGCACGACGCCGACGCCGACGCCCGCCACGTCTCAAGTCAGCCATGAGCTGGTGGGGATTCTGGAATTGGGCGATCGCTCTGCAGCGTTGTTTGAAGTGGATGGGGTGACTCGTCGGGTGAATATCGGGGAACGAATCGGATCGAGTGGCTGGAGTTTGGTGGAAGTGAAAGACGCAGAGGCGATCGTTCGCCGCAATGGTGAAGTGCGCTCGATTTTTACCGGTCAGTCGTTGTAAGGACTCCCGGCGGAAAGGGGCGATCGGCCCCTTTCTCCCCCGCAAGGCGCGCCACCTGCTCCCGATTGCCCTTGAAGCCCCATTTAAGAATGGAATAACATAGAAATGCAACTATGATTGGGAGTGCCTGCAATGGGTTTATTTGAAGATATGAGCCGATTCTTGGAAACCAGATTAGAGGAATTTATGCGGAATAATCCTCATCTGGAGTTGCAAGTCCTCGAAGAACAACTGCGCGAGCAAGAAGAAGATACCCTCAAACTCATTGCAGAGCTGCAACGCAAGGAGAAGCAATTACAAGATAACATTCTCTCCACCGCTCAAGATATCCAGCGCTGGCACGAACGGATACAAAAAGCCCAAGCCGCCAATCGCGATGATTTAGCTCGCGCCGCACAAGAGCGGGAAGCGGCGTTACTGCGCCAAGGAAATCAACTGTGGGGACAAATGCAAGGAGTGAAAGAACGAATCGAGAAAGGCAAAGAACTCTACCGTCAGATTCAAGTGCGCCGACAGGAAGTGCGAAGCAAAGCAGTGGAAGCCGAAGCCGCCCGCGCTCAAGCCCGCGCTCAGTCCTCGAGTTGGGATACCGGCTGGAATCAAAGTCAAAGTTATCGCAGCTTCAGCAGCGGCGCGGACCCGTTGGAGCAGGAGTTTCGCCGCTGGGAAGCCGATGATGAACTCGAACGGATGAAGCGCAATATGGGAAAATAGCTATTTTGAGATAAAATATAGAAATAGCAAGCCCGTAGGTCAGGGTGGGGCTAGGCGAACAAAGCCGATACTACGCGGGCTAATTCGGTGGGCGGCTATTTTCGGGGAGTATGTATAGATGCGATCGCTTGGGGCAACTGTTACCCCATGTGCTCCTACCTCTACCCCCGCCAATCCTTTAGAACAACGGCGCGCTCTCTACGACTTGGGGCGCGATCGCCCCCTCGCCAGTTGTCCCGATCTACCCCGCTTTCCCCTTGACCCGCACCAGGGCCACCCCCTCGGAAAATCACGCCGGTAATTCAAAATTCATCGGAATGGCAACCTTGCCCGTTTTATCGATAAAGCCAGCCGGCTTTTTCCCCGCAAACACCGCCGATAGCCCGTGGGAAAAGTCCCGGGCTGTATGTCGCCGGAATCCCCAACTCTGCCCGTTTATTCACGAACCCATCATCACCGCTATCGAGCTTCACCTCGATTGTGTCCGGGGTAGGAACTGCGGGTCTACTGTATTGGCAATCTGCAACCCCGGGCAAAAGATTGCAGCCATTTCGCCTCGGGTGATAGGGCGAAATGGCTGCAATTGTCGCACCGGGGGATACTCGATCGCCAGAGTATTCTCCATCTCCTCACCAGCCTCACGAGTCACCCGATGGGGGAGGAGAGGGCGGGAGGGAAATGCTCCCACCGCATCCCACGGAGAACAAGAGATATTCCGGGCGCTTAGGGCAAATCGGTGCTGCCCATCAGGTAGCGATCGCACTCGCGCGCTGCCCCGCGTCCTTCGTTAATCGCCCACACCACCAGGCTTTGACCGCGACGGCAATCTCCCGCCGCAAACACTCCAGGCAGGCTGGTGGTATATTTTTCGTGTTCCGCTTTCACATTAGAGCGCCGATCGCGTTCCAGTTTCAGGGCATCGAGGAGCGGTTGTTCCGGACCGAGGAAGCCCATTGCCAGCAATACCAGTTGTGCGGGAACCACTTTTTCCGTACCGGGCACCGGCTGGGGTACGAACCGACCTTGTTCGTTTCTTTCCCACTTCACCTGCACCGTATGCACCGCTTTTACCTGCCCCTTGTCATCGCCTTCAAATTTGGTGGCGGTGGTGAGATAAACGCGCGGATCGGCACCGAACTGGGCGGCGGCTTCTTCTTGTCCGTAGTCCATTTTGTAGACTTTCGGCCATTCGGGCCAGGGATTATCCGGGGCGCGTTCCATCGGCGGTTTGGGCATGATTTCCAGTTGCACGATGCTGTTGCACCCGTGGCGAACTGACGTGCCCACGCAGTCGGTTCCGGTATCCCCACCGCCGATAATCACCACATCTTTGCCCTGGGCAGAAATATAGGTGCCGTTTCTGTGGCGATCGAGGATGGCTTTGGTATTGCCGGTGAGGAAGTCCATCGCGAAGTGAATGCCTTTTAATTCGCGCCCTTCCACCGGTAAATCGCGCGGTTGGGTTGCACCGGTGCATAGCACTACGGCGTCATAGTCCTGCATCAGTTGTTCGGCGGTGACGTCTTTGCCCACTTCGGTATTGCAGACCACCTTTACCCCTTCTTTTTCTAGGAGTTTGATGCGCCGCAGGACTACTTTTTCTTTGTCTAGTTTCATGTTGGGAATGCCATACATGAGCAACCCGCCGGGGCGATCGGCCCTTTCGTACACCGTGACCCAGTGACCGGCTTTGTTCAGTTGCGCGGCGGCGGCGAGTCCCGCCGGTCCGGAACCGATAATGGCCACTTTTTTGCCCGTGCGTTTTGTGGGGGCCTCCGCTTCGATCCACCCTTCGTCCCACCCTTTATCGGCGATCGAGCATTCGATGTTTTTGATGGTCACGGGAGGGTTGTTGATGCCCAGGACGCAGGATCCTTCGCAGGGGGCGGGGCACACGCGCCCGGTAAACTCGGGAAAATTGTTGGTTTTGTGCAGGCGATCGAGTGCCTCGCGCCACCGCCCCCGATACACCAAGTCGTTCCATTCCGGTATCAAGTTGTTAATCGGACATCCACTCGCCATGCCACTGATGACCGTACCCGTATGGCAAAACGGGGTACCGCAGTCCATACAGCGCGCGCCTTGGGTGCGGAGTTTGTCCTCGCTCATGTGCTGGTGAAATTCATCCCAGTTCCCGATGCGTTCTTCCGGGGCGAGATCGGAGGGGATTTCGCGGAGATATTCGATAAAGCCAGTTGGTTTTCCCATAAGTGTGTCCTCTATTTAAACTTTGTCTGGTTCGGCGAAGGGTTAGGTTATTCTACTGTTACAATTTGCCGATTCGTTTCGGGTACTGTGCCTCGATCCGATGCTACAACCATCTATTCTTTTTATTAGCTTACATGCCCGCCGCGCGATCGCTTTTTTCTGCCCTTCCGGCTCTAATTTTCCCAGGTTTTTGGGCGAGATGGATCGGATGGATCGATTTTCAAGGATTCATAACCTGGGGGAAACCTTGAGGTTATCCGAGTTGCTATTTTGTCGCGCGATCGGGGGTGGTTTTTTTGGCTTTGTCAGTGGGTTGGTGTGGGATAAATGGGCCATGATATCGCGGTGATGAACGGTAGGTTGGCAAGCAGGACTCGACCTGAAACTGAGCGTTGGCCACGCCGGGAAGGGCGATCGCGTCCGCGACGCGGATCTATCGACGCTAATCCCCATGCACCTGCACGGCTTGGCGTCAGCCGATAATCCAGTGTCACAACTTCAGTCTACAGTTAAACCTTGAGAATTTTTATTGTTTGTCAAATTTTTTAATATTTCGTCTCGGATTTGACTCGGTTTTCCCAGATTCCCACTTCCAGGACTATCCGCCGACGTTTGGTTTTCCTGACTTTAACAATTTCTTAAGTTTTTCCCATTGCAGAGGGAGAAAGAATGATGGGGTGCAGGTGGTGTTGAATTGTCATGGCTAATGTCAGGATAAGTTAACAAAATGATGGCGTAAGCCCCGGGAATAATTGAAGACCCAGCCCATCTGGGTACATTCTCCTAACTGTATAACATTTTCAGCAGAGTTGGCCCTTTGCTTTGTCAGGGGAATTTGGCACAACTCTCGCCACCGATGGGCGCAGTGGAAGCCCACCTTTTATCGAGTCGGAAACGAAGAGAATATTTATACTAAAGATTAAAATTCACGGAAATCCAGGCGCGCTTTCCGGCAAATACTATTATTTGTGCTACCTAATTGGCGTTCCTGTCAGAAAACCCCATTGCATCCCAAGACGCGATCGAGTGTATAGCAGGTCTCTTTCTTGATTTGGCACGCAACGGAATAGTCCCTACCGCGCAGGCACCTAATCCAGAACAATTCTCTAGCTCATCAATATGAGAATCGCTAGATAGCAAATTTCTTTCTTCATGCGGTCAGGAGTCTTTACTGTCCCAACCTCGAGATGTACCTCCGAGGTGAAAAATACTCGCTCCTCACCAATACAAGAAGAACCACTATATTTCACTGGGATGTGGCTTAAGTGCTCAGCAACTCCACGGGGGAAAGCGTCTCGATCCAAACCTTCGCCCCGCAAGGTAGCGGCTTATCGGGTCGATACACCACTTCGCTAGATCCGGAAATTTTTACTTCAAACCCATACTCATTGCTGCTGCCGCGTTTGACGCTAATTACGGGTTCTTTTTCCTCTTGCTTGTTATTTTGCCGAATCTTGTGTTGATTGACGTGAATGTAGGTAATCGCAGATTTGGGCACAGGTTTCCATCGCGGTTTTGGGCCGCGAGTCCCTTTCCTGACTTGCGGCATTCCGTTGATTAACGGAATTGCCCAGTTTCTGCCGATTTTGAAGGCCCCGCAAACTCTCTGAGTTAATAAGAGTTTTCTCATATAAGAACCGGAAATCCCGAGTATTTGTGCTGCTTGAGTAGATCCTACTAGTATCATTGAAATGAA
>NZ_JAJENT010000874.1:0-40420 GCF_035615515.1 Phormidium sp. CCY1219 | reverse complement strand
TTTGGGGCTGTGTTCCTTGCCCCGCTTACGTTTCGGGCATTTACCCTCCACTTTTGCGGGAACGAATCGCACTTTAGGTCTTGATTATAGCGTTTTTCAGATTGATGCGATCCGCAGGAGTTTCTGTGATTCCAGCACAGGTACCTCGTCAGTGAAACATTCTCTATCTGGCTCATATGAGACCTGCTATAACCATTGGATGTTCGCAACGGTTTTTTCCCCGCCTGATTAACTATTAGATGTTCGCAACGGTTTTTTCCCCGCCCTGGAACCTGGTAGGGAAATTAACCATTGGATGTTCGCAACGGTTTTTTCCCCGCCTGATTAACCATTGGATGTTCGCAACGGTTTTTTCCCCGCCTGATTAACCATTGGATGTTCGCAACGGTTTTTGTCCCGCCGTGGGGGCTGGTGGGGAAATTAACTATTGGATGTTCGCAACGGTTTTTGTCCCGCCGTGGGGGCTGGTGGGGAAATTAAGCAGGTCTGTTGCTTGATGCGATCCGCAGCGGTTTCTGTGCCAACCGCGTCGGCACCTCCGAGGTGAAAAAGTTTCTACCTACTCCATATGAGAACTGCTATAAAAGCAATTTTGCATATTAATCTGAAAATCCTATAGCCGTAGGGTGGGGAATGCCCACCCAAGCTGATTTTAATCCGAAGGTTCGGCGTGATGAATTTAACCTAAGATGCAACCGGTGCGCGCCGGAATCGTTAACGTCAGATTATCGTTACTCCAAACGCACTCCGCATTGCCGTATAAGAGGCGATCGCACCGAGTTTTCAGACGGGTGGCATCCACGGTAATTTCACCCACAGTGGTTCCCACATTAACCGCCACAATCGATTCTTCTTCTGGTAACTGACGGGCGAAGACATAGACCGTGCCTTCTGCGGATAAAACCTGGTAAGTGCCGATTCGCAACGATGGGCGATCGTGACGCAACGCAATCAATTTTTTGTGGTAATCGAGAACCGGACGATTCCAATCTGGTTCGTCAGGAAAACCGCGACGGGAGTCAGGATCCAGACGACCCGGTAAGCCAACTTCATCGCCATAGTAGACGCTAGGAGGACCCGGGAAAGTCATTAATAATAGAGTAGCGAGTTCCACCGTTGGTTCATCGCCACCTGCAATCGAAATCAAGCGTGCGGTATCGTGACTGGCGAGTAAATTCAGTTGGGTAAGTTGGATTTCCCAGGGGTACATTTCCAGCAAATGTTGGATTTTTTCCGCATAATCCCCAGCGAAAAGCGGGGGGTAAGGTTGGTAATCGCGTCCTTCAACTTGTTCGAGGTCCACGCGATCGCCGGCGGTAAAGGCAATTGTGGAGCCGGTAAAGAGATAATTCATCACCCCATCAAACTGAGTCCCATCCAACCATTCCCGGGAATCTCCCCAGACTTCACCGACAATGTAGGCATCGGGGTTAAGCGCTTTGACGCGATCGCGAAATTCCTGCCAAAACCCTTCCGTTTTCACCTCAAACGGCACATCCAAACGCCACCCGTCAATCCCAGAGTTAATCCAATATTCCGCAATTTCCATAATGTATTCGCGCACTGCGGGATTGTTGTGATTAAATACTGGCAGTGCCCGGTTATCTGCCCACCCCAAATAATTTGCCGGTTTACTGCCATCATAAGCAGACAGTGGCCAATCTTCAATTTGGAACCAATCCACATAGGGTGAATGGGGACCATTTTCTAAAATATCGTGGAAAAAGAAAAAGCCGCGACTGGCATGGTTGAAGACTCCATCCAAAACCACCTTCATATTACGTTTGTGCGCCGCCATCAACAGTTCCCGAAATGCAGCGGTACTCCCCAACATCGGATCCACTTGATAGTAATCGTGGGTATGGTAGCGGTGATTGCTCGCCGATTGAAAAATGGGAGTAAAGTAAATGGCATTTACCCCTAAATCTTGCAAGTAATCCAGTTTTTCAAGTACCCCCCACAAATTGCCGCCCTTGTACCCTTGAAGGGTAGGAACCGCAGACCAATCTTCCCAGCGAATATGGTCTAACATCGACTTGCCCGGTTGCTTCCCCTTGGCGAAGCGATCGGGAAAGATTTGATAAAATACTGCGTGCTTAACCCAATCTGGCGTGTGAATTTCCATAACCTTTTATTTGCCCTGCATCGACAATGCTACAATCGTAGCTGAGGTTTTTGGATCTAACCTGCGGTAGAAACTCCCCGCTACAAGGTTGCGATTTTAACGAACATTCAGTTTTTATTCACTTCTGCGTTAACGCTTCGGGTGGATATGAAAACTCGGAAATCTACAATGTAACGGGGTGATAAGTTGTAGGTTAAATTCACGAATATGCGGGTTCCAGGGAAAAGCGATCGCTGGAGGGATGGTGTAAGAAGAAAAAATCCAGGAATTGGGTTAAATTTCTCTTTATAATCGGCTTTCACTATGGGGATGAGTGAGGGGAGTATCATCTCGGCGATGTCCGACTGTTCGAGGGAGGGGAAGATAGAAACCGCCCATAAATTTGCATCGGCTTTTGGAGAAAAACATCGATTCCGAAGCGCGATGGATTGGTTGGGAATTGGATTGGATAGGGATACCAATCAACCCGCTTTAGGCGATCGCAGATTGGGGGGGATGGATTCAGATGATGGGGTGATGGGGTTGAGATAGAACCCGCCCCCACAGAGGCGATCGCCCCAATCGACCCGTTTCATTCCACTTCTAGCACAGATTGAGACCGAAAGTGTTTTACAATACTCCCTGCGGGTGTCACCACCCCAGAATTGAGCTGACTTGCGCGATCGCCCGAGATTGCGGCGGTCAATAGAACTTATTTTTATCCCATTAGGAGAAAACGCGATGACCGGTGAAATTTATACCACAGCCTTTTTGTGCTTTTCCTTAGTCCTGGTAGGATTAGCCCTCGGTTTTGCCTTACTCAAAATTCAAGGAGCGGAGTAAAGCGCAGGGTACTGAGGCGCAGTACCCCTAATGCAAACCCAGTGCAAGCGCACAAAGCAAGCGATCGCCCCCGAACTTATCCAGAAGGCGATCGCTTTTTTCGAGCGCAACCCGCGAAAACCAGTTCGGGGGTTGGTTCCTCGAACTCCGAAAAATTGACCCTTTCAGTGGGCGCTAGATACCTCAACCGGGGAACTATCGGAATCCGCGCGCAAGCTATCCGACGTACTTTTAATAAAACTCGCCAAAGGCACAGCAATCAACAGACCCAGCACACCGCCCAGCTTGGCACCCAGAAGCAAGGAGATTAAAACCCATACCGGATTGAGACCTGTAAAGCCCCCCAACAAGCGCGGCGCGATCCCATTTTCGATGCCTTGTTGGATCGCCAGGGCCACCAGCAGGACTTTAACCCCCAGCCAAAAATCGTTAAACGCCACCAGGACCGTCACCAGAGCAATACTCAAACTGCCCCCAAACGGCACCAAGCTAAACACTCCCACCACAAGACCGAATAACAGACCAAACGGAACTCGCAGCAGTAAAAAGCCCAGAGTCATCGACAGGCCCATCAGAGAAGCAACCGTGACTTGTCCGACGAAATAATTATGGAAATTTTCGCCTAGGGAGAAGCGCAATTCCTTTGCCAGACGGGGAGGAAGCCAGCGTAAGAGACCTTCCCAGAGATTGCGTCCGCGCCACAGCAGGTAGAAGGTTAAGACAACCGTGAGGATGACATCTAAGAGTCCGCCCACCGTACCTACGGCGAAACCGAGGGCTTGACCGGCGATCGCCTGGGCTTGACTGGACAAGCGCTGGGTGAGTTCGGTGGTCAACCCGGTCAAATCGATCGGCCAATTGCGAGCGATCGCCAGATTTTGCAGCGCTTCGAGTTGGGTAGCACCAGACTGGATCCAAGTGGGAAGTCGGTTGGCTAATTCCCTTAACTGAGTCAGGGCGATCGGCACCAAGGTGATGCCGGCACCCACCAATCCGAACAACGTCACCAGAAAAATCAACACCACGGCGGGGGTATGTTTGACGCCATATTTCTCTAGGAGATTGACTGGATAATCCAAAACGAAAGCCAGTAACGAGGCGGCGAGCACCACGTTGAGGATCGTGTGAAAATAGTTAAACACCACCAACAACAGCCACCCGTTGAGGAAGATTAGAGGAAACGCTAATCCTAAAGCCACCCATTGAGGTAGTTTTTCCGCAAATTTCATCGTTAACTCTCGATAAAAGCAATGAGGCATCTTGGCCTCAGAACAGGCAACGGTATTAATAATGTTGTCTATCGTAGATCGCGGGGGAGGCTTCTAGGAGAGGCGGGGAAGATTTCAAAGCAGCGATCGCCTCGGTGGATAGATTGCCCGCCACAGTCCCCCTCATTTAAACCTCGGGCAAGCCAATGCCCACCTTCTACCCAATGGGTGGGAGAATTGCACAACCGAATTGGGGGATCGCGCACCGACAATCATGGCTACAGTTTATTGAGTCGCGCGATGTGGATTATTTCAAAAAAAAGGTTGACATATTAAAAATAGTGTGTTATAATAATTGGATTTGCAAAGTGGGCAGCACCCTACCCCCCGATGCAGGGAGAATTCTACTGAATCGTCCTCGGGTGGTTGTAAAGTAATCGGAATTTATAAAATGGGAATAACAATAGGATGGGTTGAGAACCGTCCGTAGCCCAGGGGCGAGGAACCAACGGAGGAAGGCAAACACAGTGAATTTAGAGACAATCGAACAAATCTTTGACAAAGGCGGCGTTTCCATGTGGCCGCTGTGGCCGTTGCTGGTTTTGTCCGTTCTAGCTGTCGCCACAATTTTAGAGCGCAGTTGGTTCTGGGCCACTGTGGTCAGTAAAGAACGAGAAGTAGCCTCGCGGGTACTCGAAGCCGCGCGATATGATTGGCGAGTCGCCCAGGAGATTGCCAGACAAGCCAGCAAGCGACCCATCGGGCGCGTGCTGTATTCCCCCTTGCGACTGCAAACCCCCGATCCAGAAGTGTTTCGACTGGCGCTAGAAGCGGGAGCCGATGATGAAATTGCCGCTATGCGTCGCGGGGACAAGGTTTTAGAAGCTGTGATTGCCTTGGCTCCTTTGTTGGGATTGCTCGGTACCGTGTTGGGGTTGATCGAGTCGTTGGGATCGATTCGCTTGGGAGATATCGGCACGGGAGCCACTGCAGGCGTGACCACCGGGATTGGTGCGGCGCTGATCAGTACCGCATTTGGCTTGATTGTGGCAATTACCAGTTTGGCCTTTTATCGCCTGTTTCAAGGGTTATTGTTCAAGCAGGTGAAAATGTTCCGCAAGTGCGGGAATGAATTAGAATTGCTTTATCGTCAGTATTGGTCGCAACTGAGCCAAAATCCAACGCCAATGCCCGAGACGCCAGTGTCGTTGAAGTCCCCGGGAAACTTCGGCGATCGCCCCCTGGACTCGAAGAACTCCAAAGAGCCAAAGGGAGAGTCTGAGGATCCCGGAAAGATAGATGGCTTCAATCCCTCGGAATCCTAGACTTGCAGACTCACTCGCGAATTGAATCCCTCCTCACAGGACAAATGAAGATTAATTATGATTCTCCCACGGAAGAAGCTCGCATTGAGCTGATTCCTTTGATTGATGTGATATTTTGCATTTTGACCTTTTTCCTGCTCGCCGCACTGCAGCTAACGCGACAGCAGGCGGTGAACGTGGATTTGCCCAAGGCAGACACCGGAACCGTGCAGATGCAAGAGATGAAACTGTTTGTCAGCATTGACCAGATCGGTCAGACCTACGTGGACAAACAGCCGGTCAGCCGAGAGCAACTTTATCAGTTGTTGGTGGCTTATAAAAGGAATCAGCCCGAGGGGTTAATTGTACTCTCAGCGTCCAAGATGGCCAGTTACAATGACGTGATGCAGGTGTTGGATTTGCTCCGGGAAGTGGGGGGCGATCGCGTTGCCCTCGCTACCCTCCCCGGTACCGGCGAAGTGCAGGAAAATCCGCAGGGAACCCCAGGGGGCGATCGCTTTGGTCTGCCCGATTCCCCGGATTCTGAACCGGGGGGCGAAAATGGGCCCGAGCCACCAGCGCCGGAAAATGGAGGGTAATGTTGGCGCAAGAGTGATAAATATGCTTAATCAGGAACACTACCAAATGAAAATACCAAATTCTCAATTACAAGAAAAAATTCGCCAGCAGTTTGAAGCTGGACCTTATCCCCGGAAACCGTTAGAAGAATCTCCCAAAGAAGATTATGACTTTCTGTTTATTCACAACTTGGTTACGCCTTTTTATCTGAGAAATAAAGTCGTAGTGGATTGTGAAGGAAAAGTCATTTTAGATGCTGGATGTGGTAGTGGATACAAAGCATTAGCATTAGCTTTAGCCAATCCAAAGGCCAAAATCATTGGGATAGATATTTCAGAAGAATCGGTGAAGCTGGCGCAAAAGCGTCTCCATTATCACGGGTTTCAGAATGCCGAGTTTCATGTTTTGACAATTGAAGAGTTGCCCGAACTGGGAATCGAGTTTGATTATATCAACTGTGATGATGTTTTATATCTACTCAGCGATATAGTTGCTGGCTTAAAAGCCATGAAAGCAGTTTTAAAACCCGATGGGATTATTAGGGCGAATCTTCATAGTTTTTTTCAAAGAAATTTTTATTATCGCGCCCAGACGGTTTTTAGAATGATGGGGCTGATGGATGACAACCCGGGGGAACTAGAAATTTCAATCGTTCGGGACACCATGAAGGCGCTCAAAGATGAGATATTGATCAAGCAATACACATGGAAACCCGCGTCGGAAGAAGATCCAGAATATTATCTAGCCAATTATTTATTGCAGGGAGACAAAGGGTACCAGATTCCAGAAATGTTTGCTGCTTTAAAAGCAGCCGAGCTAGAGTTTATTAGTATGGTGAAGTGGCGACAGTGGGAACTAATAGATTTGTTCAAAGATCCTCTCGATCTGCCGGCATTCCTGGCGATGAGCTTGCCCGAAATAGAAGAGGAGGAAAAGCTTCATCTGCTTGAACTACTGCATCCAATCCATCGCTTACTGGATTTTTGGTGCGGTCATCCCAACGCAGCCAAACCAGTGGTTCCTGTGGATGAATGGACCGATGCCGACTGGAAAAAGGGGCGAGTGTACCTGCATCCTCAGCTAAAGATACCAAAATTACGCGAACATCTGCTGCAATGCATTACATACCAGCGTCCGTTTGAGATCTCTCGCTACGTTCCTGGGTCAACAATCAATCCGGTAAAATTAGGCAATGGAATAGCGGCTTGTCTGCTACCTCTGTGGGAGGAACCGCAGCCCATGATGTCCTTACTAGAGCGCTGGCTGAAGATCAGACCCCTCAATCCCATCACCCTAGAGCCAGTCAGGGAGAACGAGGCGATCGCGGAAATCAAGGCCGTTTTGCGCGAGCTGGAAAACTTTCTGTACTTGCTTTTGCAGCGTTCTGGCTAAAAATCTGGAAAAAATTTTGCCCCAGGTGATATGAAATTCTCAGAGGGTGGGTAAGTTATGTTCAGGAGTTAGAAATCACGCATTCCACACCTCAAGGAGATCCCTATTATGAAGACCGAATTTCAAGCCAAGTTCCTGCAACACATCAACCACAAAAAAGCCCAAGAAGGTTTCACCCTGATTGAACTGTTGGTTGTGGTTATCATCATCGGGATTCTGGCTGCGGTGGCGTTGCCCTCTCTGCTCAGCCAAGCCAACAAAGCCAAGCAAGTTGAAGCGCGCAATAATGTGGGTGCAATGAACCGGGCACAACAAGCCTACTTTTTGGAAAAAGGTCGATTTGGTGCTTATAGTGAAATCGGCGTTGGCATCCAGACTCAAACCACTAACTATGAATATACATTCGCGCCAGACGCACCCAATACCAGCAACACAGGTCTTGCTGTTATTGCAACCACGAGAACTCAAGGACTCAAGCCTTACACGGGTCTGGTGTGGTCAGAAGTAGACGCTACCACATCTCAAGCCACAACCCGCGCTCTCCTGTGCGAGGAGCAAAAAGCTCTAGCTACCCCGGGTGGTCCGTCAGTCACAGCCGCAGCAAAAACTTGTGGCGGGAATATGGTGACTCTGGGAGAATAATTCTAGCACGATTAGCGCGGCTTAACTTACCCCCCAAAGCCGTGAACCTTTGGTTGAAAAGAGTGGATAGCGTTTCTATCCACTCTTTCTCAAAAAGCAAAGGAGATAAATTATAGGAAACTGTACAATTTTGGTTTAATGGTGATTCACAACCCTATGTTGGGAATGGGAAAATAACCTAGGTTTTACGTCACTTGGCGTTTTTAGTTTAGCTAGTCATTATCACAGGAAATTTTTTCGCGAGCAGTTCTTCGGTGCAGCAGCAAACTCATCAATTCTTCATCCAAGGAGACTATGGCAAGGCGGCGAAATTTTATCAAGCAGCGATAAAAGCCGAACCCGAGGCTATGTCTCACTACTGGTACCTAGCATTGGCGTTAATGTTGCAAGGGAAGGAAGAAGCGATCGCCAGTAGCTTGCTGCAAATCGTGGAGGCAGACCCGCAACAGCCTGAGGTGTGGACAACACAACTCACAGAAAGCTTGGAAACGGAAGCGAAGCGACAAGAAGCACGAGAAGACTACAGTCGAGCTGGGTTGATTCGGGAACACATCAGAGAAATTGAGCAAACCCATCTTATAACGTTACTGTCTTTGATGCAACTAGCCCTTTCTCAAGGCAGATTTACGGGAGAAGAACTGACACAGTGGGGAGTAATTAGACGGCTACAACAGGAAACCCCCGCTCCTTACATCAATGCCGATGAGTTACTGCAAATCTTAGAAAATATTTTACAGGCTCGTCCACTGCACCCATCCGCAATAGAATTCGCCCAAGGGTGTCTGCCTCATCTACAGCACCATCGCAATTTTATCGGCATGATGCTATCAGCCGCCCTGGAAATGGGGCATTTGCTGTTAAAGCCAGCAATGGCGGCATCGCTTTTGGAGTTGTGTCGGCAAGTAGAACCGCGAAACACAGAAGTCTTGCTCAATTTAGCAGCTTTTTATCAAAATGGGGTAGACTACACCAAAGGCATAGAACTGGCAAGAAGCTGCTATTCGCTTGTGGAAACAGTACCCGAGCGAATTTTTGCCAATCACTTGCTGCTACGAGGATTAATGAGCGCAGGCGGGTACTGGGAAGAAGCCCGCGAGGTCTTGCAGCATCAAGAGTCACTGCTGTTGGCGCTAGAAGAAGAAGACCTGAGAAAAGTAGAGCCAGCAACAGTGGCACGCTTGCTGAGTACAGACTCTTTTTTCCCGTATTTTCAAGATCGGGGGCGGGAAAATCGAGAAATTATTAATCACGTCTCCCGGCAAGCTCAGTGTTATTTTTACGAGCGTGCAATCGAACAGGTGCAGCGCTACGATCGCGGCTTCCGAGAGCGTAAAAAAAGTAGCACGGAAGTTGGCAGCTACCGATTAAAAATCGGATACATTTCTCATTGCCTGAGAAGCCATTCCGTAGGCTGGTTAGCCCGATGGCTGGTTCAACATCACGATCGCGCGCGCTTTGAAATTCATGCATATTTAATGTTTTATCGGGAACTGGGAGATCCCTTACAAACCTGGTATGTGAATCAAGTGGAACGCTGTCACAAATTAGGGGCAGATGCGGGTAAAATTGCCGAGCAAATTTATGAAGATGGAATCGATATATTAATAGATCTCGATAGTCTGACCCTATGCAATACCTGTAACGTCATGGCACTCAAGCCGGCACCCGTTCAAGTCACTTGGCTGGGTTGGGATGCTTCGGGATTACCGACAATTGATTATTTTATTGCCGACCCTTATGTTTTGCCGGCGTCGGTGCAGGATTACTATCGAGAAAAAATCTGGCGCTTGCCCCACACTTATATCGCAGTGGATGGGTTTGAGGTAGCTGTACCCACTCTGCGGCGCGAGGAGTTGAATATTCCGAGCGATGCAGTGGTTTATTATAGCGGACAGAGGGGGTATAAGCGGCATCCCGATACGGCACGACTGCAAATGCAGATTGTCAAACAAGTGCCGAAAAGCTACTTTTTGATTAAAGGCTTTGCGGAGGAAGAGTCAATTATCCGCTTCTTTCGCGAACTTGCACAATCAGAAGGAGTAGAAAGCGATCGCCTAAGATTTCTGCCGATGGAAACCGAGGAAGCAGTGCATCGCGCTAACTTGGGCATTGCTGATGTAGTGTTGGATACCTATCCCTATAATGGAGCGACAACAACCTTAGAAACGCTATGGATGGGCATTCCGCTGGTGACCAGAGTAGGCGAGCAGTTTGCCAGTCGCAACAGCTACACCATGATGGTGAATGCTGGGGTAACGGAAGGAATTGCTTGGACAGATGAAGAGTATGTAGAGTGGGGAATTCGCCTTGGAAAAGATCCAAAGCTGCGACAGCAAATCTCCTGGAAACTGTGGCAATCTCGCCAAACTTCTCCTTTGTGGAACGCCAAGCAATTTACCCAGGAGATGGAAAAAGCATACCTAAAAATGTGGCATAATTCTTGCCGATAAACCTGGGCGAATAAATCAGGCGCTAAATTCAGTATAACCTAGAGGAAATACAAGTTGATGGCGATTGAGTGATTATTATGACTTTTTTAAACTCCCCCAGCAATCCAAGTTCATGGGAAAAGCAAGCTCATACATACTTGCTGCAAGGCCACTATAGCAAAGCGGAAACCTGCTACGAAGAAGCGATAAAAGCCGAACCTGATGTCCAGGAACACTACTGGTATTTGGGATTGGCATTGCTGTTGCAAGGAAAAGAAGAAGAGGCAACAACAACCTGGTTGCTGGCAATGGTGGAAGGAGAATCGGAACAGCTAGAACTGTGGACAGCACAACTGGCAGAAATTTTGGAGACTGAAGCAAGGCGACAAGAAGCAAGAGAAGATTATTCGCAAGCATGGCTAATTCGGGGGCATATCAGAGAACTACAGCCAACCAATCTGGGGAATTTATTGGCTCTGATTCAACTGGCAATTTCTCGCGGGTTATTTACGGGAGAAGAACTCACAGAGTGGGGGGCGATCGAACTGATCCAAGCTCACCAAAGCACTGAGCTAGAGATAGATGAGTTACTCCAAGTTTTAAACGCCATCTTACAGCATCCGCCACTGCATCCATCTGCGATCGAATTCACAGAAGTGTGTGCCCCCCACCTACAGCAGCATCCAGATTTTATGGAAGTTATACTCACGGCGGCAGTGGAATTAGCTTACTCGGGCGGCCAAGTGACAATGGCGCTTCGTCTTCTAGAAATAGGTCGGCACGTTCAGCCAAGTAATCTGGAAATTTTACGACATCTCGCCGCTATCTATCAAAATGGGATTGATTATGCCAAGGGAATCGCTTTGGCAAAAGAAATCTACTCTGTAGTGGAAACTCTACCCGAAAAAATTTTTGCCAATCATTTGCTGCTGCGCGGGTTAATGGGCGCAGGCGGATATTGGGAAGAAGCTGCTTGTGCGATTAAGCACCAAGAATCACTGATCTCTTCACTAATCGGACAAGAACCGACCGAACTCGCCCAAGCTACAGTGGCGCGCTTGATTACTGCCGGTTATTTTTTCCCTTACTTTCGCGATCGGGCGCGGGAAAATCGACAGATTATGAATCAGTTATTGGAACGCTGCCAGTGTTATTTTCAATTTCAAACCTATGAAGTAGAACAAGTCAAACATTATTATCAGCAGGGTAAAAATGTAAAAAAAATTAACGCGGATGAGCAAGGCAGACGGATAAAAATCGGATATCTATCTCATTGTTTTAGAAGTCATTCGGTAGGCTGGCTCGCGCGATGGTTGTTTCAATATCACGATCGCCAACGGTTTGAAGTTCATGCCTATATGATATCGAATCAAGACATCGGCGACCCGTTAAATGAATGGTATATCAATCATGTCGAATTTACTCAAAGGATGGGAAGTAAAAATGTGGAAATAGCCGAAAAAATTTATCAAGATGACATCGATATACTCATCGATCTGGATAGTATCACAATGGATCTGGCTTGTGAGGTCATGGCACTCAAGCCAGCTCCCATTCAAGTGACTTGGCTGGGGTGGGATGCTTCTGGATTGCCGACGATTGATTACTTTATCGCCGATCCTTATGTGTTGCCAGAATCAGCGTCGGATTACTATCGAGAAAACATCTGGCGACTCCCACAAACTTATATTGGAGTAGATGGATTTGAGGTGGGAGTACCAACCCTGCGCCGAGAGGATTTGAACATTCCCAATGATGCCGCGATCTATTTCAGCGGACAGAAAGGCTACAAACGCCATCCCGATACGGCACGACTGCAAATGAAAATTATCCAAGCAGTGCCGAATAGCTATTTTTTGATTAAAGGTTTGGCGGATGAAGCATCAATCAAAAACTTTTTTATCCAACTTGCGGAAGACGAGGGGGTAGATCCAGATCGCCTGCGCTTTTTACCCCCAGCTCCATCCGAAGCGATTCACCGAGCAAATTTGGGGATTGCGGATGTGGTGTTGGATACCTATCCTTACAACGGCGCGACAACAACCCTAGAAACCCTGTGGATGGGCATTCCTTTAGTGACGCGAGTCGGGGAGCAATTTGCCGCCAGAAATAGCTATACCATGATGATGAATGTCGGTGTGACGGAGGGAATTGCTTGGACAGATGAGGAATATGTAGACTGGGGAATTCGTCTGGGCAAAGATGCGGCATTGCGGCAAGAAATATCCTGGCAACTGCGGCGATCGCGGCACACTTCTCCTCTGTGGAATGGTAAAGAGTTTACGCGCCAGATGGAGAAATCTTACCAGCAGATGTGGCAAATTTATCTCCAAAATCAGGCGAGTTAACTCGTAACCAATACGCCCTTTAAGCGTTTTTTTCCTCCTGCAATAGCTCCAGAGCGCTACCGAAGGCGCGATCGCGAATTTTCTCAACTATGGGAAGAGCATTTAACCCTTTAGGAATGAGTTGTGGAAATTTAGCTAAGCCTTCTACGATCGCATTAGCACAATTGTACTGAGATTCGTTTCCATAGTTGAGAGTCAAATACTCCAACAGTTCTAATGCATAGTCGGGAAAGCCCATAATATCAGCAATACAGGCAACTTTGAGAATGCGCTCTGGGGTTTTAAATTCGATTTGTAGGTTTGGATCGATCGGATCGCGGATATAAAATGCATCTCCCCAAAGGAATTGTCCGGGTTGTTCGGATGAAACAATCGGGGAGCTAGCGCGGGGACGGCAAGCTGCTGTCAGTTTAAACAAGCTAAAACCCCACTTTCTGAGAAAAGTATCCACCTCAGCAAATAAAGGTTGACCGACATATAAAGGGGCAAATTCCACTTCAACTTTAACCGCAAGAATGCTGCGTTCTAGCAGTCGAGAGCTTCCTTCCAATACCAGAAGATCTGCACCTTGAACGTCGGTTTGCAAAAAATCAATTTCTTCGATTCTTTCTTGGTCACAAAACTCATCTAAAGTCGTCGTTTCTATCTCCACCGTAAAATCCAGTTCCATTAAATCTGTGACTGTATTATTAAAGCGTCTTAAATAAACTTGGTTTGGTGGATATAACGAACTACACTGGGGGTTTCTGGTGACGTAAAGGGTACGTTCTCCCGACGCATTGGCAAATGCTAAAGGAATGTGTTGTTCGCTCCAATTGATTTGTCTCGCTTCCAGGTCGGCGTTGGCTGCTTCACAAGCATCTGCATCCGCATCAAATCCATAGATAGTTAACTGAGGGGCGAATAAATCCCACCCTTGGCTTGCCAAGTCATCTTCTCTTTCGACTTTACGCGACCCTACGTTAAACAGAGTCATCTGAATTTGGTCTAAGTGACCGCCTTTTTTTAAGAACGGAACAAAAAGCGCCATTTTATCTGGGTTCCTAAAGTTTACATAACCTCATACAAGCAGGGTGGATATTCCATTAAACTTATCGGTTGGAATTTCACCCCCGATTAATAAAGATTATAGAATAAAGTTGGGTGAGTTACTCTCTTTAGACTCCCACTTATTATCTGCCTCGGATGAGAATAGCTCCACCGACGAAGAGTTTTTAAACTCCCTGAATGGCCCGTCCCTCGACAGGTGGGAATCTCTGTGATGTTATTATACCACCTCATTACTTGCGCTTCTCCTCTAAATCTTAATTTTTTTTGAAATTTCCGTCAAGGAGGCGTCTTCTGTGTTAGGATTGGATACCTAGTTGGTAAACAGCAATATTTTTCAATTCGAGCGAGCGGAAACTGAAAGGGAATATGACGCCACTTAAATTGCATATTGGAGGGAAAGAACCTCACCCGGAATGGAATATTTTAGATATCGAGCCTCGTCCGGAAGTGGACTACGTTGGCAATGCTGCTGACTTGAGTCAGTTTGAAAGTGATTCAGTGGACGCTATTTATGCCAGCCATGTTTTAGAACACTTTCATCACACACTAAATGGCGAACTCATCAACACTCTCAGCGAATGGCATCGGGTTCTAAAACCCGGGGGTAAGCTTCTGATTAGCGTACCGGATTTAAAAACTTTGTGCTGGCTCTATTTGCATCCTAATTTGATTCCGATAGAACGGCTGCATTTAATGAGAATTATGTTTGGCGCTCATTCCAATGAATATGACGTTCACAAAGTCGGATTTGATAGCGAAACTTTAGCCATGTATCTGGCAGAGGTGGGATTTGAAGAATACGAACAAGTATCGGAATTTAATTTATTTGATGACTGTAGTAGTTTACGCATTCTAGACACTTTGATTAGTTTGAATGTTGTGGCCACCAAATCAACACCAGCCTCAGATGAAAGTTGAGTGGATTCACATGAGTAGCAATCCCTCCCTCTTCGATCCCTAGAACTATAACTGAGTTGGTAAGTTTCGCAGGAATACAGGCATCCCTAGCCTAACCCCATGTTAGGCTAGGGAATATAGCTTTTTAATTTTAGAAAATTATAACATCTATGAACCAGCCTTTTCTTTCCTTCTGCGCCATTGTCAAGAATGAAAAACACAATCTTCCTCGCTGTTTAACCAGCGTTAAACCTTATGTGGATGAAATGATTGTGGTGGATACCGGGTCGGAAGACAAAACGCCGGAAATTGCTCGCGAACAGGGTGCCAATGTCTTTTCCTTTGAGTGGTGCGATGATTTTGCAGCTGCTCGCAATTATGCTGTATCCCAAGCATCTGGAGAGTGGATTTTAACATTAGATGCAGATGAAAAACTCATTGTTGAGGCAGAAAATTGGCGAGACATCCTAGCGACCAATTCCCAAGCGCTCGTTTATTCCCTCGACTTAATTAATGTAGGCGAGAACTGCTCGCAACTTGGGGGTAAGCTGCAAAGAATCTTCCGAAATAGTCCGGAAATTCGATATCGAGGGCGTTTGCACGAGCAGTTAATCTATCAGGGTCACGCGATAACTGGCGATCGCCGACTCTATTTAGATAGGGTCAAAATTTTGCATTATGGTTATAGCAATCCAGCATTTACACAACACAAAGCCCGAGAACGAAATATTCCGCTACTCGAACGGATGCGTGAGGAAGAGGGGCTGAGTTTACCCAATCTCTATTGTCTGGCAAGTCTGTGTCAAGATGTAGGAGAGACAGAAAAAGCCGAACTCTATTATGGAGAAGTGTTTGAAAATTTGCTGCCACATATTTTAACCGGACAACCTCCAGACGAATTGGTGCGCGTTGCAACGATGCTTCATTTTTTTGCGTCTCAAGCATTGAAACAGGAAGATTATGAGACCTCAAGGATGTTTTGTCAGCGCGGACTTGAATGGTTTCCCGATTTTCCTCCTCTGATTGCCTTGGCGGGGGATATCCTCATGCAGTTAGGATTTTATCTCGGGGCAGTTCCTTATTTTGAAAATTGCCTTCAACTCGATCGCGAAGGCAATTACTACAAACGCGACCCGTTTTCCGTAAGTTATCTTCAAACTTATCCCGCCTATCGGTTGGGGTGTGCCTACATGAATCTGCAACGATGGCAGGAAGCCAAAAAATACCTTGAACTAGCGCTTTCTTTTGATGCCAATTACACGCTGGCTCAACAACTTTTAGAGCAAACCAATGGTTTTTTACAAGAAAAAAGATAGGGCTAAATTGGGAAAATGTTTTTCTACAACGGAAACCTACACCACTCCACCACCCTAGAACTCCCGATCGCCGAACCCGGTTTGCTTTACGGTGCAACGGTATTTACCACCCTGCGGGTTTACGACAATTCCTTAGACCATCACCTGACCCAGTGGGCGGGGCACTGTCGGCGTCTGAAAACCTCTCTGGATGACTTTCAGTGGCCTCAGCCAGACTGGCAGAGCTTGCGAGAGGGTGCCGAAAGGATGATGGAGCACGGGTCGGTGCTGCGAATTGCAATTTTCCCGGACGGCAGAGAATTAATTACGGGACGCATTATACCACAAGACTTGGCCAATCGTCAAGAGATGGGAATTAAAGCCTGGGTCGCGGACGATCGCATGTATGTCCGCTCGCTCCCCACCCATAAAACGGGCAATTACCTCTGCTGCTGGTTAGCGCTGCAAGCGGCGCAACGGCAGCACTGTCAGGAGGCGATTCTCATAAATGGGAAAGGTGATTGGCTCGAGACCAGCACCGGCAATCTGTGGGGGTGGAAGGATGGACGCTGGTGGACGCCACCAGTGGAGGCGGGAATTTTACCGGGGGTGATGCGATCGCAGCTTTTCCAGTGGCTCGAAACCCACCATTACCCTGCGATCGCCCAACCGTGGACCGCCGAGGTAGTGGCTGGGTTTGAAGCGATCGCCTATAGCAACAGCGTCGTCCAAATCATTCCCCTGCGGGAAATCCAGCATCAAAACAGCCACCTCACCTACGATCCGCATCATCCCGCCCTGGCAAAATTGCGAAAACTTTTCCCCGCCACCCGCCCGGGTTAAAATTTCCCATTTCCCTGACCCAGAAAGGGTTTGAGCCATCCAGTTTTCCTCCATGCTCCCCAATCTGAAGCCTCTAACTATACCACGGCTTGCACGGTCAGTGGTAAAGAGTGTTAACATTAATTAACAGTTCAACTAAGAAAAGCGCAAATCCCCCCAAAACCAGAACCTAGGAGGAATGCCGGTGAATAAAAAATGGAGAAACGCCGGACTATATGCATTACTGGCGATCGTTGTCATCGCATTGGCAACGGCATTTTTTGACAAACAACCCCAGAACAAAGAAACCTGGCGCTACAGTCAGTTCATTCAAGAAGTTCAAAATAACCGGGTAGCCAAAGTCAGCATCAGCGCCGATCGCAGCAAAGCGCTGGTCACCACAGGAGACAAAAAAGTTCTAGTCAACCTGCCCAACGACCCAGAACTAATCGACATCCTGACCGAAAACAACGTCAACATCGACGTCTTACCCCAAAGCGATGATGGCTTCTGGTTTAAAGCCCTCAGCAGCCTATTCTTCCCCGTCCTCTTATTAGTCGGGTTAGTCTTCTTGCTGCGGCGCGCCCAAAGCGGTCCGGGTTCGCAAGCCATGAACTTCGGCAAATCCAAAGCTAGAGTGCAAATGGAGCCGCAAACCCAAGTCACCTTTGGCGATGTAGCGGGTATCGAACAAGCGAAACTGGAACTGAGCGAAGTCGTAGACTTCCTCAAAAACGCCGATCGCTTCACCGCCATCGGAGCCAAAATTCCCAAAGGCGTCTTGTTAGTCGGCCCTCCGGGAACCGGGAAAACCCTGCTCGCCAAAGCCGTAGCCGGTGAAGCAGGGGTGCCGTTCTTCTCCATCTCTGGCTCGGAATTTGTGGAAATGTTCGTCGGTGTGGGTGCCTCTCGCGTCCGCGACTTGTTCGAACAAGCCAAATCCAACGCCCCCTGTATCGTATTCATCGATGAAATTGACGCCGTAGGTCGTCAGCGCGGTGCCGGTTTGGGCGGCGGTAACGACGAGCGCGAACAAACCCTGAACCAATTGCTCACCGAAATGGATGGGTTTGAAGGCAACACCGGCATCATTATTATTGCTGCCACTAACCGTCCCGACGTACTGGACCAAGCCTTGTTGCGTCCGGGTCGCTTCGATCGCCAAGTGGTGGTCGATCGCCCAGATTATGCCGGTCGTCTGGAAATTCTCAAGGTTCACGCCCGGGGCAAAACCTTGGCCAAAGATGTGGATCTGGAGAAAATTGCCCGTCGCAGTCCCGGTTTTACTGGCGCAGACTTGTCCAACCTGCTCAATGAAGCCGCTATCTTGGCCGCACGGCGCAATTTGACCGAAATCTCGATGGATGAAATTAACGATGCCATCGATCGCGTCCTGGCCGGTCCGGAGAAAAAAGACCGGGTGATGAGCGAAAAACGCAAGAGCTTGGTGGCCTATCACGAAGCGGGTCACGCTTTGGTGGGTGCCCTGATGCCGGATTACGACCCGGTGCAGAAAATTAGCATCATTCCGCGCGGTCGTGCTGGCGGTCTGACTTGGTTCACCCCGAGCGAAGAACGGATGGATTCGGGTCTGTACAGCCGATGCTATCTACAAAATCAGATGGCGGTAGCCCTGGGCGGTCGGATCGCGGAAGAAATTGTCTTCGGTGAAGAAGAGGTGACCACCGGTGCGTCGAATGATTTGCAACAGGTGGCTCGCGTGGCACGACAAATGGTAACGCGCTTTGGGATGAGCGATCGCCTCGGTCCGGTAGCCCTGGGCCGTCAGCAAGGCAATATGTTCCTCGGTCGCGATATCATGGCCGAGCGCGATTTCTCTGAAGAAACAGCAGCGGCGATCGATGATGAAGTCCGCAATTTGGTGGAACAAGCCTATCGCCGCGCCAAAGAAGTGCTGGTGGGCAACCGTGGAGTTCTCGATCGCTTGGCAGAAATGCTGATCGAGAAAGAAACGGTTGATTCGGAAGAGTTGCAGGAATTGCTGGCTGAGAGTGATGTGAAGATGGCCGCGATCGCCTAAACCCCATTCTGAATAGAGCGCGATCGCTTCGGTCTTCATTCTCGATCGCGCTCTATTTTGAATAAGGTTCGCCGTACTCTCCTTTTCTCGCGTAGCAGGTTGATGCTCAGGCGAGGTTTGCAGGAGCCTCATCCACTCTATTCACTGAAAAGCAGTGAGTGGAGTGGATGAGCGACGAATCACCAACAGGTTTGTGGTACAATCATTTCATCTCGACCGGTACGGTAAAGGGCGCAACACTGATTCCGAGCTACCCGGAGATAGGGCCTCTTGAGAGATGGAGCAACATCCTGTAAATCCTAGAGAGTCGGTTCATACAGGTCGCAGTCCCGGTCAAAGTTTCACTACAGTCCCCATAACGGAAACCACTTGGGGGTGTTGCTGGGCTAACGTTCCCAGAACAGGGCGATCGTGGCTCCTGTGGGGAGGGATAAGCCCTTCCAATCAAAACACCACCACCTGGCGTAGCAGGTGGTGGTGCATTCATGTCGAGGAAATGCTGCAATGACAATCATGTGAGGACTTCTTCATCGTCGAGTAATCCAGTAGGGGAGGTGCGAAACGCACTTCCCCTAGTTTATTTAATATTGGCAATCTGCAAGATTCATAGGTTCTAGCACTTGACAAATTGGTAAATTCGTGGTATGGGAAAAGGAAGATAACAGGCAGTAGCTCTGGCAGGGGGTCCGTGCTGAACCCTGGAAACGAGCAAATTTCTCCAATGACCCATGAGTCATGGGGTTTGTTCTTTGTCATTAGTCCTTTGTCATTTGTGGAAGTACCAATGACAAATGACCAACGACCAACGACCAATGACCAATGACAAACCCGTTAAGATTAGGTTAAAAATGTTACCGTTTCCTGACTTTGCCTGGATTGATTTTATCCCATCAAAGTGTATAACTGCAATTGCAATGAAGACCCCAAACCAGGGCCAAAAGGGTTGCCAATCCCAATGGGAAAGCTTTCTGCGCGAGAGGTGTAGTTTTTGCATAGGTTGCGGTCAATCCCAATTCTCAACATTAATTCAATTAGCGATCGCAGCAGAATCTACGGGAGTTCACTGAGGTTGATGTCCGGGTAGCCGAGTTAAATAGAGTTAACCGTTGACAATACTCGAACGGCTGTTTAATCGTGTTAAAAAAATAACAATCGAGCTGACCCAATCACTCAAAATCGATCGCAGAGGAATTGCAGATGAGTATCCTAAATTACACAAGGCATCAACCGATACAATCCCGAGAGCAAGGCGAGACACAGACCCAGGGCGTAGGTGCCCGGGAATTGGTGGTGATTGACGCCCAGGTTAACCAATGGGACGCGATCGCCGCCGGAGTGCGTCCCCACAGTGAAGTGGTGGTCCTCCATCCCCACGAAGATGGCATCGCGCAGATTGCTGAGCTGTTCTTCAAAACCGGGCATTCCCCGGTGCCAACCACGCTCCACCTGATTTCCCACGGGTCTCCCGGCACCCTTTACCTGGGCAACAGCATTCTCAACCGCGAAACCCTGACCCGCTACGCCACCCAACTGCAACAGTGGCCCATTGACCGACTTTACATTTACGGATGCCAAGTCGCCGCCGATTGCGAGGGACAAGAGTTTTTACAACAGCTATACCAATATCTCCCCATCCCTATCTACGCCAACCGCCATCCCACCGGCAACCCTGAAGCAGGGGGCACCTGGAACCTGCAAGAAATTTTTCCCCAGTGGGAACAGGCACATGGGAAGGGGGAATGGCTCATGGGTGATGGGACAAAAGACCAAGGACCAAGGACAAACGACTTCTTACCCCTTTCCGCCACCACCCTCGCCACCTATCCCCACACCCTGAATTTTGCCGCCCAAACCACCTTCAGTGTCGGAGACTCTCCGCTTGTTGCTGCGGTGGCAGACTTCAACGGAGACGGGAACTCCGACGTAGCCGTAGCGAACTCTTCCGACAACACGGTGTCAGTGTTGCTGGGGGATGGGGCGGGGGGTTTTGGCAACCAAACCACCTTCCCTGTGGGCAGCGAGCCGTACTCGATCGCCGTAGGAGACTTCAACGGGGACAACAATCCGGATGTAGCGACGGCGAACATCGGCAGCAAGGACCTCTCAGTGCTGCTCAATGACGGGTCGGGCAGTTTTTCCACCACCACCGTCACCGTGGCAAACGATCCCTACTCCGTCGCCGTAGCTGATTTCAACGGGGACGGGAACGCTGACTTGGCAGTGGCGAACTATTATAACAACAGCATCTCAGTGCTACTAGGTGAGGGGTCGGGCAATTTCGGTAGCGAAACCAGCTATACCGTGGGAGGCGGTCCGTACTCGATCGCCGTGGCAGACTTCGACGGCGACGGAACCCCGGATTTGGCAACGGAGAATTATATCGATAATACCGTTTCCGTGCTGCTCAATGACGGGTCGGGTAGTTTCGGCAGCCAAACCAGCTACGCGGTGGGTAGCGATCCCTATGTTGTGGCTGCGGGAGACTTCGACGGCAATAATCGCCCGGACTTAGCTGTAGCGAACTATAGCGATAACACCGTCTCCGTGCTGCTCAATGACGGGTCGGGCAGTTTCGGCAGCCAAACCACCTTCCCCGTGGGCAGCGGGCCGTACTCGATCGCCGTGGCAGATTTTGACGGGGATAACAATCAAGATTTAGCCGTAGCAAATTATCTAAGCAATACAGTTTCCCTGCTGCTGGGTGACGGGTCGGGCGGTTTCGGTAGCCAAACGACCTACGCTGTGGGCAATGCAGCGGCGTTTGTCGCCGTGGGAGAGTTCGGGGGGGATAGCAACCCGGATTTGGCTGTGGCGAATTATAACGACAATAGTATCTCACTATTAGTAAGCACTCCTCTGGATACTCTCATCGGCACTAATGGTGCTGACGAGCTAACGGCTGAAGCCGATCGTACCTTTATACAAGGGTTAGAAGGCAACGATCGCCTGTTTGGCAATCAGACTAACGATACCATCCACGGCAACCAAGGCATGGACTCTATCCAAACAGGTCTGGGGGATGACTTGGTTCACGGGGGCAAGGATGACGATAATATCCTCGGTGGCGATGACCGCGATGCGTTATACGGCGACCTCGGCAACGATACCTTGGTTGGGGAGGCGGGCAATGACTTCGCCAATGGCAACCAAGGTATGGACTGGGTTAACGGCGGCGAGGGCGATGATGTGCTGCATGGCGGCAAAGATGACGATACCCTGAACGGCGGCACCGGCATTGATGAATTATTCGGGGATTTAGGGAACGATACTCTATCTGGTGACGCTGATGGGGACTTCATGTATGGCAACCGAGGCGAGGACTCCCTGGATGGCGGCGATGGCAATGATGTGCTGTGGGGTGGCAAGGATAATGATATCCTCACTGGTGGCGGCGATCGCGATTGGTTGCTGGGGGATTTGGGTAACGATACGGTGACGGGAGGCGGCGATCGCGATCGCTTTGTCATCGGCGAAGGTCGCGGTACGGATACCATCCTCGACTATACCGATGACTTTGACTTAATCGGGTTGGTTGACCTCACTTTCGAGCAACTGTCGATAACCGGTAATGGCACGGATAGCTTTGTCAGTTACAATGATGAGCTGCTCGCGATTCTCACTGGCGTCGATGTCAATACCCTGGGATTGGAGGACTTCTTCATCGTCGAGTAATCCAGCAGGGGAGGTGCGAAGGGCACTTCCCCTCGTCTATCTACTGTTCTGAATCTGTAATGATTGGGTGGAGGCGGAGCCTCAGGAGGGGCGTTCCCAGGCGGTCGCCTGGGAACGAGTGAACGAGTGAACGAGTGAGGATGAGTGAGGGCGGGTGAGGGGGAGTGAGAGCGTATGAATCCGCGTCGGGGGACTATAGCTCGCTTCGGGCATGGCTTCGCTAAGGCTAGCGGAGGCGCGATGTCAATGGCCCGCTTTTTATTGACAAATTTATTGACAAAACAGGATTTTTGTGGTATGTTGCTGCGGGGGTTCTGAATCGCGAGAGAAAGAGAATTCTTGTGATTTGAGAAGCGCCAAACCATTGCCGATCGAAAATTGTATGAATCGGGGGGTCGATCGCATAAAATAGACAGAGGGGCAAATCTTCCTAAAAAAAGGTCGATCGCCTGCCTTTGTATTGTTATCAGAAGCGTTAGTGAAATGCCACAAAGCACTCCATTTTTAACCAGCGATCGCGAATTTATTCCGTGGTTGCAACAACAGCAAATCAGTCTAGCATTCACCACCTACCAAACCGGTTGGTTAGCCCTGATTGGCGTCAATCCCGAAAGCGGGCAATTTTCTGCCTTTCAGCGGCGATTCGAACGGGCGATGGGACTGTATTGTAGTCGAGATCGGCTTTATCTAAGTTCCAAATATCAATTGTTGCAATTAGATAACGTACTCGCCCCGGGGCAATTGTACCAAGGGTATGACAAACTGTACGTTCCTCGGATAGGCTATACTACGGGCGATTTGGACGTGCATGACGTTATCGTAACCGAAGCGGGACAACCGATTTTTATCAGTACCCTATTAAACTGTGTAGCCACCACCAGCGATCGCCACAGTTGCAAACCGTTGTGGAAACCGCCCTTTATCAGCAAAATGATTAACGAAGATCGCTGTCACCTAAATGGGTTAGCAATAGTAGAAGGGAAACCGCGCTACGTCACCGCCTGCAGTCGGTCCGACGTAGTAGATGGGTGGCGAGACAAACGGCGCGATGGCGGTATTGTCATCGATATGGAAAGCGATGAAATTATCCTAAGTGGATTGAGCATGCCTCATTCCCCCCGCTTTTATCGCGGCAAATTGTGGGTTTTGAACTCTGGCGCGGGAGAATTTGGCTATATAGATTTAGACACCGGTAAATTCGAATCGGTGACATTTTGTCCCGGGTATGCGCGGGGATTGGCATTTTGGGAGAATTACGCGATTGTGGGACTATCCAAACCGCGATCGGGGGATGGCACATTTTCCGGATTATTGTTAGACGAACGACTGGCGCAGAAAGATGCCGAGGCGCGCTGTGGGTTGCTAATTATCGATTTGAATAGCGGGGCGACGGTACATTGGATGCGGATTGAGGGAACGATAACCGAGTTATATGATATCGGGGTTTTGCCCGAAGTCAAGCGCCCGATGGCGTTGGGATTTCAAACCCAAGAAATCGAGCAGTTGATTACCTTAGAACCGCTGGAAAGTAGCACATCAGAACCCACCAGCGATCGCCCCTCTCGCAGTTCCATCACCCCGGAAGCAAACCGGGAAAAAAAAACGGATTTTCCCAGTCAAAAACCGATCGCATTTCACCCCGGGGATAGGGAGGTAATTTGGCGCGATATTGTGCCAGAACCTACTCCCATAGCGGTAGAAAAAAAAGGCGATCGCGGGGGAATTGTATCCGCAGAAAATCTCCTGGGGCAATCTGCATCCACTCAAAAAACTGCAATGGGCGGCGCGTCTTTTCCCACTTTAAACGTGCTGTTATTTTTTCAAGGCTCGCGCAGCTTCTATCGGCCCATTTTATTCTCGCAGAACGAGATTTTTTGTAGCCCAGACTGCGAAACCATTATAGAAGGCGATCGCTTTCGCACCATGAAAACCCCGGTAGGGCAATTTGACGCCACCGAAATTATCCAGCAGATTCCTACTTCCCAAAAACCGGATTTAGTCATCGTCAAAGCTGACGCGACTCAACGAGTGCTTCCGCAAAACCTACAGGCGATCGACTGTCCGAAAATTTTATTTTGTGCGGATACCCACCACTTAAATAACCCAATTACCCGCTTACTCGATTATGCTGCGGCTGAATCCTTTGATTTCTATTTATTCAGTCGCGATCGCCACCACGCGCATTATTTCCAAGAAGCCGGCTTTGCCAATCTCTTCTGGATGCCCGTGGTTCATATTTACCCGCGTCCCCAATCCCCCCGCACTTCCTACAAATATCCCTTGTCATTTGTGGGACAAGCCGGAAAATTTCACCCTTATCGCCGTTATGTATTAAACTGGATTCGCCAGCATAACTTTCCGCTGAATCAGCAGCAGACTTCCCACGAAAAAGCCGCCGAAATCTATGCCGACTCTCTGATTAATCTCAACGTCAGCTTAAATGGAGATTTGAATTTGCGGAGTTTTGAAGTAATCGCCAGTGGCGGATTTTTGCTGACGGATAAAATTAGTCCGCAAGCGGGGTTAGAGTTATTATTTGCCGATGGAAAGCATTTGGTCACTTACGCCAATGTAGAGGAATTAGGGGAAAAAATTCGGTATTTCTTAAATCAGCCAGAGGCGGCGAGAGAAATAGCCCGCCAGGGGTATGAAGCCTTTTGGCGCAATCATCGCCCGGAACAAAATGTCTGGCGGGTGATGGATTATCTCGATGGCAAACCGCTGGATGCGATTTATCAAATTGAAGCCGAAAAGCGCAGTATTTATTTGACGAAACCCAGCGATCGCCGATGGCCCAGTGAAGAGTTACATCAGCGGATATCGATTTACCAATACCTGCAAGAAATGCACCGAGTTACGCCTACTCTGCGGGGGTTATTTTGGCGTGGCGTGGATGCGAAAATTATCTGCGATGCGGTAGATTTACCGCGATTGCAGGTTCACTTGCTGCAAGATGGAAATACCCCCATCGATTCGCTTTACGATCGCTGCGAAGTCAGGGAACAAATTCAGTTGATTTCCCCCACACAACTCCACTGCATTCGCGAAACTTGGGATGTGGTGGTTATGACTCAGGCGCAATTGCAGGCGATGGGGGTGGAAGAGTTTTGCGAGCGCCTCAATTTTCGGGTTTTGATATTGAGCGATATTGTAGAAAATGCCGATTGCGATCGCAGTTTAACGCAGTATGGATGGGTAAAAATTTGCGATCGCCCGCTGGTATATTCCGCGCAACCCAACCCTGCTGCAAAACCGGATATGGGGCAAATTCTCAATACCGCTATCACTTACCAGAAACAGCAGCAATACGAAGCAGCGATTTCTCTCTATCGACAAGTTTTAAACCTCGAATCCGACAATGCGATCGCCCTTACCAACTTCGGCAAATCCCTGCAAAAACTAAACCGACATTCCGAAGCGATTCCTGCTTTTCGTCGCGCCATCCAACTCAACCCAGAAACGGGTGAATTGCAGTTTTATTTGAGTCAATCTCTCAAAGCGATCGGAGACATTCAAGCCGCTGCAAAGTGTTTGCGCGAAGCCATTCGCTTGCAACCGGATTTTTGGGGTGCTTACAATAACTTAGGGACAATTTTGCAACAGCAAAACAACCTTGTAGAAGCCGCCCAATGCTACGAAAAAGCCCTGGAATACAACCGTAATTTTGCCCAAGCACAAGCGAATTTAGCTAGTATTTGGCAAGTGCAAGGGGATTTAGAACGGGCAAAAATTGGCTTAACTCGGGCGTTGGAACTGCAGCCGAAATACGTTCCGGCGCTGTTAAATTTAGGCGGTATATACAAGCAACAGGGAAATCGCAATAAGGCAATTTCTTTGTATCAGCAAGTTTTGGCACTTTCACCTTGCCCGGAAGCTTATTATAATCTGGGCGAAATTGCTGAATATGAAGGGAATGTGGATGTAGCATTACTGTTTTATCGCAAAGTTCGGGAACTGGATGCGGCGAATTATAATATTGTGGGTCACATCAATTACTTGCGCTTAAAACTTTGCGATTGGGAAGAGTACGAACGCTGCGTTTGTAGTTTTATCGAATCCCTGGAACAGTATCTGCGAGGAGAAACGGAATATTCTCCGAGTCCCCTCGCCGTGAGTAATTTTCCGGTTCCTTTGCAGTTGCATCGGCAATTCGCACAACGCTATGCGAGGCAAATTGCCGAAAAAATGGCGCAAAGCAAACAATCTCTTGATTTTTCCTATCCGAATAGCGCGTCGGAGAGATTGCGAATTGGTTATATTTCGCCGGATTTTCGGGAATATGCGGTGGGTAAAATCGTGAAAGATATGTTCCGCGATCGCGATCGCACCCAGTTTGAGGTGTATGCTTATTCTACCCTCGATTATGCGGATGAGATTACCGAGACGATTCGCGCTGGATGCGATCGCTTTGTGGATATTTCTGGGATGAAACCCGAAGATGCGGCGCGTCAGATTAATGGCGATCGCATTCACATTCTTATCGATTTAGCGGGAAGGACAATTGGTAATGCGATGGAAGTGTTGGCGCTGCAACCCGCCCCGATTCAGGCGCAGTTTTTGGGGTATCCGGATACGATGGGTGCGGATTTCATTCAATATGCGATCGCTGATTCTTGGTTGATTACCCCAGAAATTGCCCAATCCTACACTGAAGAGATTGTTTATTTGCCTCACGCTTTCTTTTCCTCGCCGATGGAAATTTGCGATCGCCCCATGACGCGATCGCAATTTGGCCTGCCCGAAGAGGGGTTTGTATTTTGTTGCTTCAATTCTCATTATAAAATTACCCCAGACTTGTTTGATGTCTGGATGCGAATTTTGCAAAAAGTCCCGAATTCCGTGTTGTGGTTAACTCAGGGTAGCGAAACCGTGATGGCGAATTTGCGACGGGAAGCCCACCAGCGCGGAGTGGAGGCAAAACGATTGATTTTCGCCGAAAAACTCCCCAATTCTGAATATTTAGCCCGCTATCGATTGGCAGATTTGTTCTTAGATACTTTTATCTACAATGCCGGTTCTACTGCAATTAGTGCCTTGTGGGCGGGATGCCCCGTTTTGACCCGCGCCGGGAATACCAACGCCTCGCGCATGGGGGCGAGTATCTGCGCTGCTGCTGAATTAAATTCCTTAATTTGTAATACCAGCGACTATTACGAACAGCGGGCTATTGATGTGGCCAATAATCCGCAATTGCTGGCATACTACCGCCATCATCTTACCACAAAGCGCGACCAATTACCGTTATTTAATCTGCCAGGTTTTGTCGGCAATTTAGAAGCGGCTTTCCGGCAATTGTGGGATGATTATTTGGCTTCTAAATAATGCGAGAAATACTTCATGGTTTGCCAGTATCTTGCTCGCACCTTATCAATCTCAAGCCTCAAAATAGTCCGCGTAGGCGGAATTTACCTGTATAGGCGCGATTTCAATCGCCCGCTCGAATTAATGTCTACTTTGGCTATGCCTCGGCACGATTTCCATTCCCCGCCATTTGTATAGGCGAGATTTCCATCCCCCGCTTAATCAATCGGCTTGATAAAATTAACCTTTTATGGTATTTTACGCCAAACCCGATCGCCATTGCCTAGAGAAGCAGGACAAATGCCACCCCCATCCGCCATCGACCTTGGCTAGGGTTAGCAATCTGCAATCGGAATCCTAGGTCAACCGGAATGGATCCGAGAGAGAGGGGAGGAATTGGGTAGAAGAAAAGGTTGACAAAAGAGACGAAGTGTGTTGTGCGAAAGCGGGGGTGGGAGTGGGGGTGCGCGCCTGGGGCGAAAGAGACAGGGGAGGGGCAGGAGGGATCTGCCGAGAAGAGAATAAAGAAATCTGTGGGGATTGATTAATTAATTTTTAAGGAATGTTACCCGGCGTGATATGATTCATGTTGGCCTGTAGCATCCAGGTTGAAATATCTGGAGAGAAAAGTACAGACGGTGAACTTGTCAGACCCATCTCCCGAAACCAACCCAGAAAGGCAGGAGCCATCCGAAGAGCAGGAGCGCGTAGAAAGCGAGACTGCTAAAGAGAACGTAGATCGCTCAATGGAGGAGTACCTACAGCTCAAAAACCAGTTGTTGGCCTACACCTTTGTAATGAGCGCGATCGCGTTTGTGTCTGCATGGTTCTATTACTCCTTAAACGTCGCCTTGAATTATGCGATCGGGGCGTGCGTGGGTGTGGTTTACTTGAGAATGTTGGCAAGAGACGTCGAGCGGCTAGGGAGGGAGAAAAGCAGCCTAAGTAAATCCAGGCTTGCATTATTCGCTGGGTTGATTATAGTTGCAACCCAATGGAATCAGCTACAGGTATTGCCCATATTTTTGGGTTTCCTGACATATAAAGCCGCATTATTCGTCTACGTCCTACAAACGACCCTTCTGCCTGATGCCGAATAGGCTGTCGTCAGGTTGGAAACCTCAACTGAAAGGGAGAAGGTTCCTAAATGCACACCATCGAGGGATTAAACCAATTGAGTGGTATTTTCCTTGCCGAGTTGGAAGTAGGCCAACATTTTTACTGGCTCCTTGGCAATTTTAGACTGCACGGACAGGTGTTCCTCACCTCCTGGTTTGTGATTGCCGTGCTAGTGGTGCTTTCCATGGTAGCGACTCGGAACCTGCAAAGAGTGCCGAGTGGCGTGCAGAACTTCATGGAATATGGCCTGGAATTCATCCGGGACTTGGCCAAAACCCAAATCGGCGAGAAAGAGTATCGTCCGTGGGTGCCATTTATCGGCACGCTATTTCTGTTCATTTTCGTGTCCAACTGGTCCGGGGCACTAATTCCCTGGAGGGTATTGGAATTGCCATCAGGGGAATTAGCAGCGCCGACGAGTGACATTAACACCACCGTGGCATTAGCGCTGTTGACCTCCTTAGCGTATTTTTACGCAGGAATCAGCAAGCGAGGGTTGGGGTATTTTAAGCGGTATATTGAGCCGACCCCGATTTTGTTGCCGATCAATATTCTGGAAGATTTTACGAAGCCGCTTTCCCTAAGCTTCCGTCTATTTGGTAATATTTTAGCCGACGAACTGGTGGTGGCAGTATTTATTCTGTTAGTCCCCTTATTCATTCCGTTACCGGTGATGATACTGGGATTGTTCACCAGTGCAATTCAGGCTCTTATTTTTGCCACATTGGCAGGTGCCTATATAGGCGAAGCAATGGAAGGACATGGGGAAGAGCATGAGTAGAGAAAAAGGGCGATCGCGATCGTAAAATAGGGAAGGAAAGCGATTGCCTGTGTGCTGAGAGTGCGACCGCGCGAAAACTCGTGTGGAGAGCGCCAAGCGCAAGACCATCAAACTCGTTTTGTCGTTCAACTCGTAAACTAAGGAAAAAATCATGGATTCATTAACTGCTGCTGCGTCCGTTATTGCTGCTGCGTTGGCCGTTGGTTTAGCTGCGATCGGCCCGGGTTTGGGTCAAGGTAATGCAGCGGGTCAAGCAGTAGAAGGGATTGCCCGTCAGCCAGAAGCCGAAGGAAAAATTCGCGGCACCTTGCTGTTGAGCTTAGCCTTCATGGAAGCGCTGACAATTTACGGCTTGGTTGTGGCGTTGGTGTTGCTGTTTGCGAACCCCTTCTCCTAAGAAATAGACAGCCAGTTGTAGGAAAGCGCCCGCTTTTCTGCGACTGGCGAAAATTTTCTGGTCTTGATAGAAATTTGACCCAAACAACCACAAGCGGCTGATTGAATATGATGCATTGGACAATCCTGCTAGCCGCTGAAACAGCGGTAGAAGAAGGTGGCCTGTTTGATTTTAATGCCACCTTACCCCTAATGGCGCTGCAATTCTTGATTCTGGCGGTAGTGCTCAACGCCATTTTTTACAAGCCTCTGGGAAACGCGATCGACGAGCGAGCGGATTATATTCGTTCTAACGAACAGAATGCGCGAGAGCGCTTGTCCAAAGCGGAAAACTTGGCGAGAGAATACGAAAAAGCCTTAGCGAAAAGTCGGAAAGAATCGCAAGAGATAATTACCAAAGCGCAAGAAGAAGCGCAGGAGATCGTCTCTGAGAAAATTGCCGAGGCACAACGGGAGGCCCAAGCGCAACGCGAACAAGCGCAACAAGAAATCGAACAGCAAAAGCAAGCGGCGATGAGTTCGCTAGAGCAGCAAGTCGATGCCTTGAGTCGCCAGATTCTCGAAAAGCTATTAGGCTCTGAGTTAGTCAATAGTTAGAGGGTAGTAATTAACGGTTAAATATTAACGAGAACCTTTCCTCTAACCCGCAAAAAACGTCCCAGAGAACCAGTGAATTTAGAAAAGGAAGTTATCGAAGAGAATCATGGGAACTTTTTGGTGGATCGCTTCAGTAGAAGAGGCGGCAGAAGGGGGTTTCGGTCTAAATCTAGACTTATTTGAAACCAACATCGTAAACCTGGCGATCGTCATCGGCGTCCTGATTTACTTTGGGCAAAAAGTATTAGGGAAAATTTTAGCCGAAAGACGGGAAAATATAGAAAAGGCGATCGCCGAAGCCGAAAAACGGCAGAAAGACGCGGCAGCACAACTAGCCGATCGCGAGAAAAAACTCGCCCAGGCGCAAGCCGAAGCCCAAAGAATCGTCGAGCAAGCCCAAGAAAGAGCCAAAGTGGCCAAAGAAGAAATTTTGGCCCAAGGGCAAAAAGACATAGAGCGCTTGCAAGCCGAAGCCGGACAGGACCTCAGTGCCGCACAAGAGCGAGCGATCGCCGAATTGCGGCAAAGAGCCACACAACTGGCATTAGAACGAGTAGAAAGCCAACTGAAAGCCCAGCTTGACGAAGGCAAACAGCAAAAACTTGTAGATAACAGCATCTCCATGCTTGGAGGGTCTCGATGAGTATAGTCCAAGCGGAAATTCTCGAACCATACGCGCAAGCCCTGATGTCCGTAGCGCAAGAACACAACCTCACCGATGCGATCGGCGAAGACATGCGCGGCATCATCGAAGTGCTGAAAAACTCAGAAGACCTGCAGCAAGTTCTCAGCAACCCCTTTATCAAAGACCAAGCCAAAAAAGACATCTTGGGGCAAATTATGGGCGAGGGGGTACAGCACTTCACCCGTAACTTTGTCATGCTGCTCGTCGATCGCCGGCGCGCGATTTTTCTCGAAGGAATCGCCCAACAATACCTCGCACTGCTTCGCAAGCTCAATCAAACCGTCTTAGCCGAAGTCACCTCCGCCGTAGAACTCAACGACGGACAAAAAGATGCCATCCGCGACAAAGTACGCGCCATCTCATCCGCCCGCGACGTGGAACTCGACACCAAAATCGACCCCGAAATCATCGGCGGCGTGATTATCAAAGTTGGCTCTCAGGTGCTCGATGCCAGCTTGCGCGGACAACTGCGGCGAATTGGGATTAGTCTCAGTAGCGTCTAACCCAGAAGCGTTGGTTTCCGGTTGAGCGGTGAGCGATCCAGCGCCAAAATCAACCCTCAACCCCCTTAGATCTACAACAAACAACCCAAGAGAATTCATAGCGAAAAACTGCCATGATCAGCATCAGACCCGACGAAATCAGCAATATTATTCGCCAGCAAATTGAGCAGTACGACCAGGAAGTTAAAGTTTCCAACGTCGGTACCGTATTGCAAGTTGGTGACGGCATTGCGCGGATTTACGGCCTAGAAAAAGCAATGGCCGGCGAACTGTTGGAATTTGCAGATGGAACCATCGGCATCGCCCTCAACCTCGAAGAAGACAACGTGGGCGCAGTGCTGATGGGAGACGGGGTGGAAATCCAAGAAGGATCCAACGTCACCGCCACCGGCAAAATCGCCCAGATACCCGTAGGCGACGCCCTCAGCGGTCGCGTCGTAGATGCCCTCGCCCGTCCGATTGACGGCAAAGGCGAACTCGACACCAGCGAAAGCCGCCTGATCGAATCCCCCGCCCCAGGGATTATCGAACGGCGGTCCGTGTACGAACCCCTGCAAACCGGCATCACCGCCATCGACTCCATGATTCCCATCGGACGGGGACAGCGCGAGTTGATTATCGGCGATCGCCAAACCGGGAAAACCACCATCGCCGTAGACACCATCATCAACCAAAAAAATGAAGATGTGATCTGCGTCTACGTGGCGATCGGACAAAAAGCCTCCACCGTGGCGCAAGTCGTCGGCACCCTGCAAGAAAAAGGCGCGATGGACTACACCATCGTCGTCGCCGCCAACGCCAACGAACCGGCCACCCTGCAATATCTGGCCCCCTATACCGGTGCGGCGATCGCCGAATACTTCATGTATAAAGGCAAGCACACCTTGGCGATCTACGATGACCTCTCCAAGCAAGCCCAAGCCTACCGCCAGATGTCCCTCCTCCTGCGTCGTCCCCCCGGTCGCGAAGCCTATCCCGGCGACGTCTTCTACCTCCACTCTCGCTTGCTCGAACGCGCCGCCAAACTCAGCACCGAAATGGGCGAAGGCAGCATGACCGCTCTGCCAATCATCGAAACTCAAGCCGGCGACGTTTCCGCCTACATTCCCACCAACGTGATTTCGATTACCGACGGGCAGATCTTCCTGTCTTCCGACCTGTTCAACTCCGGTCTGCGTCCCGCAGTGAACGCCGGGATTTCCGTGTCCCGAGTCGGTTCCGCCGCCCAAACCAAAGCCATGAAGAAAGTGGCCGGCAAAGTGAAACTGGAATTGGCTCAGTTCGCCGAACTCGAAGCCTTCTCTCAGTTCGCCTCCGACCTGGATGCGGCCACTCAGAAGCAATTGGCCCGGGGTCAGCGCCTGCGCGAACTACTCAAGCAACCACAATATTCTCCCCTGTCCGTCAGCGAACAGGTGGCCATTATCTATGCCGGCATTAACGGCTATTTAGATGATGTTCCCTTGGATAAAATTACCCAATTTACCAAGGGTCTGCGCGAATATCTGCGGACGAACAAGCCCAAGTATGCCGAAGTGATTCAAAGCTCCAAGAAGCTGGAAGAAGAAGCCGAAAATCTGTTGAAGGAAGGCATTAACGAATTTAAGCAATCCTTCATGGCAGCCGCTTAGTCACCTCGAGAATGAAGAATTGAGTCGCATAGAATTCACCGAGGCAATGGTGATGCCGGCTCGATTCTTCATTCTTCATCATTAGGGAATTCTTAAGTCTTCATTCTTGATTTTTTGTTATGGCAAATTTAAAAGCGATTCGCGATCGCATTCAGTCAGTTAAAAACACCAAAAAAATTACCGAAGCCATGCGCCTCGTCGCCGCCGCCAAGGTGCGCCGCGCTCAAGAACAGGTTCTCGGAACTCGCCCGTTTGCCGATCGCCTGGCCCAGGTCCTCTACGGCTTGCAATCTCGCCTGAGATTCGAAGACGTGGATTTGCCCCTGTTGCAACAACGGGAAGTCAACACTGTGGGCTTGCTGGTGATTACCGGCGATCGGGGTCTGTGCGGTGGCTACAACACCAACCTAATCAAACGCGCCGAAGCGCGCGCCAAAGAACTGCAAGCCGAAGGACTCGATTATAAATACGTCCTCGTCGGGCGCAAAGCCACCCAATACTTCACCCGTCGCAACGCCCCCATCGACGCCAACTACACCGGCTTAGAACAGATTCCCACCGCCGCAGAAGCCTCGGAAATTGCCGACGAATTGCTCTCCCTGTTCTTATCCGAAAGCGTCGATCGCGTGGAATTGGTCTATACCAAATTCGTCTCCTTGATCAGTTCCAAACCCGTGGTGCAAACCCTCCTGCCCCTCGACCCGCAAGGTTTAGAAGCCGCCGACGATGAAATCTTCCGCCTCACCACCCAAGGCGGATCGTTCCAAGTCGAACGGGAAAAAGTCACCACCCCCTCCTCCGACACCTTCCCCCGCGACATGATTTTCGAGCAAGACCCCACCCAAATTCTGGAAGCCTTGCTCCCGCTTTATCTGAATAACCAACTGCTGCGGGCACTGCAAGAAGCCGCCGCCAGCGAACTCGCCGCGCGCATGACCGCCATGAACAACGCCAGCGAGAACGCCAGCGAACTAATCGGCACCTTGACTCTCACCTATAACAAAGCCCGTCAAGCCGCCATTACCCAAGAAATCCTCGAAGTGGTCGGCGGTGCCAACGCCCTGGAAGGGTAAATTACACTTGACAATTTAGCAGTTTTATGCTATGAGCGTCTGAGACAACTCAGGCGCTTTTTTATTGGAAATCTCCCCAGTTTAAGGTTTGGTTCGATTCACCGTGCTTCTTCTTTTACGTACACTACTGAGCTGGGTTTCTGTAGACAAAAAAGGCATTTTGCTAGAATAAAAGCACAGAGTTTTCCCTCCCTCCAAATGTTACCTCAATGAAAATGCCAATGCACTGGCAACATGGATAATCAAGAGAGGTAACGGAATTTGAATGGCTATTGCAGGGGGTCTGGATTGGGAGTGGCGATCGCCACCGCTGTTCCCCGTTCCCCATTCACCGATTCCCTACCTATCCGTAAACACCCAGACAAGAGAATGCAAACACTTCCATGCTGGAAAATGTAAAACTTCAGAACTTCAAAACTCATCACGATACAGAACTGAATTTAGATGCATCGCGTCTTCACGCACTGGTGGGACAAAACAGTTCTGGTAAAACCTCCGTGTTAGAAGCTCTCCATTACCTGAGTAGATTGGCGAATTCCCCCTTTAAAACTATTTTTGGATATCAAAGAGCGCCTGAATTTTTAACCACCCGTGAACAAGACAAACTGTTGGTGAGTGCTAGGGGTTTTTCAGGAACTATTGCAACGAATTGTTCCACCGGTACGGAAAATAGGCATAAGGCGAGCTAAGGTCAAAGTCAATCGCCAACGCTTAATTGAAGTGGATGGAAAAGCCATTTCCTACGACGAAACTCAGGAAATGGTCGGACAAGAAGTTATCCTCGATATGAATACCGGCGATCGCATTCCAGCCCATGCCATTAGCGAAGGCACAATGCTCGCTCTCGGATTATTGACTGTTTTCATGAATCCTCCACAACCCAATTTAGTCTTACTCGATGACGTGGAACAGGAACTTCATCCCAAAGCACAACGAGAACTCATCGCTGTTTTTCAGGAAATTATCCTCTCTAATCCTAATTTGCAAATTATTTTTTCCACTCATTCTCCTTATATCTTTGATGAACTTACCCCGGCTCAAGTCCATGTATTTAATAATCCAAAATCAGGATTTACTCCTGTCAAACGATTAGACGAACATCCGGATATAGAATGGGCACAACAAACTTTAACTACTGGCGAAATTTGGGATGCGGAGGAGGAAGACTGGGTGCTTGAAGGGGAAAACCATGATTGAGTTTATTGTCATTGTAGAAAGTAGTGCAGACGCAAGAACTGCTACTTATCTAGCCGAACGAGTGTTCCTCGAAAAAATCGATTGGCTAGAGCGCGAACAACTTCTATATCTATTTCGATGGAGCGGTTTAAAAGAAAATTCCGCTCATTCTTGTTGGAAAGATATTGTCGATATCCTTAAGTGGGCAGAAGAACGAGGAATTCAGATGCCAAGGTTTCGCGGTCGTCGTAAGAATAGAATGCCCCCATTGAAATATGATGCAGCTAATTCTATTAAAATTCTTAATTTGATTGGTTATTTTCAAAGAACGCCAGAGATTAAAGCGGTGCTTTTTATTCGCGATTTAGATAATCAACCCGCGCGCAGAGCAGCGATAGAACAAGTCCGCAACGAACGCAAAAATACACAAAATTCATTAAAAATTGTTATTGGCACAGCAGACAAAATGCGGGAAGCCTGGGTTTTAAATGGGTTGGTTCTATCTAATCCAGAGGAAATCCAACGGTTAGCAGAACTAAAGGCTCGATTACCGTTCGATCCTTATGAGGAGTCACATAGACTTCGTTCAAATTCAAAGGAAGAACCCAGTCGCATTAGAAATCCTAAATTTGTGGTAGAAATGCTGACAGATGGAGATATGGAACGCAAACGCCAGTGTTGGGAAGAGACGAGTTTAGAAATTTTACGACAAAGAGGAATTCATACAAGATTAACAGCCTATCTTGACGAAATCGAGCGATTCTTGATTCCCCTTATCGGAGCTGAGTAAAATAGTAAAGGAAATGCCTACAGTCTAAGGCGATCGCTCCATTCTATATCGGTCAGAATACGTCAGAATAATAATCACGCAACGCCGATCGCATCACTCTGAAAAACGCTCTAATCCAGGTTTTCAAAACTAATGATGCCGATGAAAGGAAGTTCTCCGGCTATGCCTGTCTTTACAGGCGGTAGTGCTCCATCACGGGTAAGCGAAAATGGGGATTAAGCCCCATCTCCCCCGCCAACTGTATGGAATATTTCCCTTTCCCTAAAAAATAAAACCAATCGCCATCCATCTGCGAGAAAATACGGAAGCCGAAAATTTTACCTCAGCCAAGGGAACTCCCCGGGCAAAAAACCAGACAACACTGCCAAAGTCAATTTAGGGGGATTGTATGAGCCTTTCCATCGAAGTGCTTTTCGACGAAAACTACTACCTATCGGTGAATACCGACGTTGCAGCAGCCATCACCCGGGGGGAATTTACCAGTGCAGAGCAACACTACCGACTGTTTGGAGAAGCCGAAGGTCGCGACCCCGGTTATTGGTTCGATCCGGAATTCTACGCCCAGCAAAACCCCGACGTTGTTGCTGCAGTGCAAGCCGGACAGGTGAGTAGCTTAATCGAGCATTTTATCACATTTGGAGCCGCCGAGGGGCGCAATCCGTTTGCTTGGTTCGATTCTAACTTTTATCGCTTGGAAAACCCCGAGGTTGCCACTGCAGTGGCCCAGGGAGAATTCAGCAGCCTATTCGAGCATTTCGTTACATTAGGGGCCGAACAACAGCGATCGCCCAGCTTCTTATTTGACGCCGAATATTATTTAGCGCAAAATACCGATGTCGCCGCCGCCGTTAGCCAAGGCGAAATCAGCAGCGCCTTAGAACACTTCCTCCAGTTTGGACTAGAAGAAAATCGCGAATTTTCTCAATTTATCGATTTAGACTACTATCGAACCAACTACAGCACTCAAATCGCCAGCTTCTACAACGTCACCAGTCTGTCCGAAATCAGTTTCGAGCAAACCGTCACCCACCTGGTCGAAGTCGGACTCTCCCAAGGACTCAATCCCTCCCAGTACGTCAATTTCGACTATTATCGCGAAACCTTTGCCCAAAACCTGCGGGAATTTTATCAAGTTGAGTCCATCTCGCAAATTAGCTTCGAGCAGACCTTTTCCTATCTAACCACCATTGGATTGTCATCGGGCTTCAATACCTCCGAATTTATTGACTTCAACTTTTATCGCGATCGCTTCGCCCAACAAATCACCAACTTTTACCAAGTTGAATCCCTCTCGCAAGTGAGCTTCGAGCAAACTTACGAATTTATGATTAGTGCGGGGTTAGCCCAAGGCTTAAGCACCTCAAGCGTGGTTGATTTTGAATTTTATCGCACCAACTTCGCCCAAGAAATCAGCAGTTTTTATGGCGTCGAATCCATCACCCAAATTAGCTTCGAGCAAATCATCCAATATATCGCGATCGCCTCTCAAACCCAAAACACCAGCAGTAGCATTAGCGGCTTAAAATGGAACGACCTGAATGGGAACGGCATCCGAGACGGCGAATTCATCCAAGGAGACGAACCCGATGTGGTCTTCGTGATTGACGTTTCTGGCAGTACCAATGCCCGATTTCGCGGAACTCCCGTGGGCGATGTCAACGACGACGGCAAATCCAACCGGATTCTCGATGCCGAACTCGCCGGTTTTCTCGCCTTAAACCAAGAACTCATCGACCTGGGATTTGGCGATACCGCCGATGTGGGCGTGGTAGTCTTCGGGACCAATGCCGCTTCCGTAGATATGGATCCGAGTACCGATGGCGTGCAACTCAACGCCACCCCCCTCGCCGACGCTGATGGTAACGGCACGTTAGATGTGGAAGATGCCCTCAAATCTATCGAAGTTGCCGATTTAGGCGTCGGACGATTTACCGATTTTGAAGATGCCTTAGAACAATCCCAAGACATCTTAAATGCCTTAAACACCCCCACTGGAGAAGGTAACATCATTTTCCTCTCCGATGGTAAGCACAACCAAGACCCCTATGAAGATGAAGTAACTGCCCTGAAAAATCGCGAGGTGAATTTACGAAGCTATGGCGTGGGAAGCTCTGCGTCATTAGCTGATTTAACCAAAATCGACCAAGGTGCAGAAATTTTCACCACCACCGATGAGATTTTAGACGTCTTCGGCGATTTGAACCCCGGAACCGGTGGGGGTAGTGGGGGCGCTAGCGACCCAGCGTTAGAACCCGGACTCGGTGGAATTACTATTTACCTGGATTTAGATAACAACGGACAACTCGACCCCAGCGAACCGAGTGTGGTCACCGATGAGGAAGGGCGCTATGAGTTTACCGGTTTAGCGCCGGGAGAGTATATCGTCCGCGAGGCGGTGAATGCCGGCGTTTCGCAAACTTTCCCGGAATCCGGCGATGGATATTTGGTGCAGCTTGGATTGAACGAAACGGTGGAAAATCAGGATTTCGGGAATATCCTGGAAGGCAGTGCCTCGGTAAGTGGAACTAAGTGGATTGATTTTAATGGGAATGGGGTGCGCGATCGCGGATTGATTGCTGGCAATTCGCCGGATGTGATTTATGTGGTGGATGTTTCCCGCAGTACCCTGGATGCAATTGAAGGGACGGAAGTGGGGGATGTGAATAATGATGGATTGGCCAATACGGTGTTAGATGCTCAGTTGGCCGGTTTTCAGGCATTGAATCAACAGTTGCGCGATCGCGGTTTGGCTCAAACGACAAATGTCTCTCTGGTGGTGTTTGGCAAAACTGGCGCGCTACTGGATATGGATTTGGCTACCAGTGGCATGCAAATGGCGATCGCAGCCGGTGCAGATGCGGACAATAACGGCATCAATGATGTAGACCAACTCCTGCAATCGATTACCGTAGAATCCTTTGGCGTTGAAGCGGGAACCAGTTTTGAGGCAGGATTGCAAGCGGCACAGAATGCGATCGCCTCTCTGGGCACTCTCCCGGGCAATGCCAATGCAATTTTTATGTCCGACGGCGAGGATGATAGCTTGGACTATCTCGATGAAGTCACCGGATTGCGAGCTTCTGATGTGAACCTGCGCGCGTTTGGCGTCGGGCCGAATGCATCGTTGAGCAGTTTGCGCGAAATCGATTCCCAGGCGCAAGTGTTTGCAACCACTGATGACTTGCTTGGCGTGTTTGGCCCGGATACCGACGGTGGTACTCCCGATGGCACTAACCCACCGATTCTTACTGAACCGGCGTTTGAGGGGGTAACGGTTTATTTGGATGTGAACGAAAATGGCTTGTTCGATCCGAACGAACCCAATGCCGTTACTGATGAGCGCGGTGAATATGAAATTGCCAATTTGCTCCCGGGTACCTACAGTTTGCGGGAAGTGCTGCCGACTGGTTTTTCCCCCAGCTTCCCGGAAGCAGGCGCTTACACTGTTACCCTGGATGTGGCCGAAAGTCTCGAAGACCTGGATTTCGGCAATCGCAACGTAACTGTGGTGTAACCCCTGTGGAATCGCAGCGTCTCGTTCCTTAACTCAAACCATGACCGGGCCTGGGTTTCAATCCACGCCTCGTCATGGGTGGGCCGGCAAATTCTCCCATCCCTTGACAAAGGAGAGGGCGATCGTCTATACTGAACCCGTGGCGGCAACTAGGACTTAAATGCAATGCAAATATTGCTTAAGTGCCCTGCCCCGATGATTGAATTTCGCTTCTCTTAGCATATCATT
>NZ_JAJENT010000873.1:0-242 GCF_035615515.1 Phormidium sp. CCY1219 | reverse complement strand
GGCCAGCCTTGCCTGTTCTTGATAAGGAAAGAAATTTGCAGAGGACTCAATATTGCTGCTGGCAAAGGTTTGATTGCATTTTTGGCCGCAACTTTCCATAGTAAGTTTGGTAGAGCCAAAAACCATTGCGTTCGCTTAATGGTTATTTCGCCAACAGTCCAATCCCGGGCTGGAAAAAAACCATTGCGTTGGCTTAATGGTTATTTCCCTACTACTACTCCAGGGCTGGAAAAAAACCATTG
>NZ_JAJENT010000872.1:0-203 GCF_035615515.1 Phormidium sp. CCY1219 | reverse complement strand
GAGGGCGGCTTGGTAGCACTCAATTGCCCGTTGCAGGTGGGCGGCGCGATCGCCGGTGGGCAGGTCCGAGTAGGCAGAACCCAGGTTGTTTTGGGTCATTGCCCAATCAGTCGGAGCGCTCTCGCAGGTCCAGACGGTGAGGGCGGCTTGGTAGCACTCAATTGCCCGTTGCAGGTGGGCGGCGCGATCGCCGGTGGGCAGGT
>NZ_JAJENT010000871.1:0-19066 GCF_035615515.1 Phormidium sp. CCY1219 | reverse complement strand
TTTAGGCTGGTCAGGTGGTTAGAAGTACAAGCCCCTGGCTTTAGACATGGGGTTGGTTTCTACGGAGTCCCTGACACTCCGCTGTCACTTCCGCCATTACTCCTCCACTTTGTGCAAAGTTACCCTATATTTTACCACAATTTGCCTCAGCTATATCGCGGGAAAAATTGCCCCAGTTGGATGCAGGATCGATATCGGGAATGAGAAAGACGGGTCGATCGCAATTATCTGCGAAAGCGGTCTCGCTGCAGGTTGCTATCCTCCCACCCATCGGGTTCGTACCGTTCTCATCCAACAGAAGGAGTATTAACATTAGCGACTTTGCTCTTCTTCTTGTGCTTTTTGACGCTTCTCTATTTCTTTTTCGGCTTGTTTTTTGCCGTCCTTAGCGGCGTTGTAATCCGGTTGGTAGCGCAAGGCTTTTTCATAAGCGGATATCGCCTCCTCATAGCGGGTTAATTTGACCAGAGAATTGCCCTTTCCATACCAGGATTCGGCATCGTCTGGTTTCACATACACGGCTTCATCATAGGAATAAATCGCCTCTTGATAGCGGTTTAAATTGTAAAGGGCGTTGCCTCGGTTGTACCAGGCGCGATTGTGATTGCGGTTTAAATCTAGAGCTTTGTTGTAGGCATCGATCGCCGCTTCGTAGCGACGCAGCTCGTGGCGTGCCCAGCCTAAATGATACCAGGCTTCTTCATAGCTGGGTTTGAATTTAACGGCTTTTTCATAAGACCCGATCGCCTCTTCATACTTTTCCAAATGAGACAACGCACTGCCGCGACTGTACCACGCTTGATGAAAATTCGGCTGAAATCGCACGGCTTTATCGTAAGATTCCACCGCCTTTTTATACTCCTTCATTTGCATCAACACATTGCCGCGATGATACCAGGCTACGGGATAATCAAATTGATAATTAACCGCTTTATCGTAAGATTCAAACGCCTTTTCGTAGGAATTTAATTGATGCAAAGCCCACCCGCGACTGTACCACGCTTCCGGATAGTCTGGTTGCAACTCGACCGCTTCATCATAGGCGGCGATCGCTTCTTCGTAGCGCTGTAACTTCACCAGGGCATTTCCTTTGCCAGACCAAGATTGAGCGGAGTCTGGAGACAGAGCGATCGCCTTTTCAAACGCCGCGATCGCCTCTTCAAAGCGCTCTAATTGATTCAGCACATATCCCCGTCCCCGCCAACCCATTACAGAACTCGGACTCAATTGAATGGCGCGATCGAACGCATCTAGTCCCTCTTCATACCGATTTAACTCATACAGCGTTTCTCCTTTACTTTCCCACAGGTCTACAAAATCTGGCTTAATTTTCAGCCCTTTTTCAAACGATTTCAGCGCTTCTTCATAGCGATTCAAACTCGAAAGGGTTAGCCCTTTGCTATACAATTCGCTGGCGGTAGAAGAATTAATCGTATTCATAATCGAAACCGACGCGATCGCAGTTCCGAGACCGAGAACCGCCACCGCGATCGCCCCCACGAGAAGTTTCGATCGCCCCGCCGTCAGTTTGGGTGGCGCAACCAACGCCGGAGACACCGGAAATGTCGCCGCCGTGGGTTGCCTCAAATCATTGATTGCCTGCAACGCTTCCACTGCTGAAGGATAGCGATCGCGAAAGTCATAGCGCACCATTTTATCGATAACGTTCTGCAACGGCGTACTGACTTCTACCGCATCATGCCAGTTAATTTCATTCGTTTGCGGATCTAGGGGAAATTGAGTCGGACTCAATCCTGTCAGCGCTTGAATGGCGAGAACCCCAACCGCATAAATATCGCTACTGGGTTTCGGATTGCCATTCGCTTGTTCGCTGGGAAGATATCCGGGAGTCCCTATACAGACACTCACCGGAGATTGCGAACCGGCATTCACCATTTGAGTGGTGAGCTGTTTCACCGCGCCGAAATCAATTAACGCTAATTTTTTATCTCCCTTGCGCCGCAGGATATTGCGCGGATTGATATCCCGATGAATTACATTTTTTTGATGAACGAAAGCCAATATTTCTAACAGTTCTTGCAGCAGAGAAATCACCGCCGGTTCATCCAGGCGATCGCCCGGAACGATTTCTTCACTTAAATCCCGTCCCTCGACGAATTCCTGCACCAAATAAAACTCTTGATTTTCTTCAAAATAGGCAAATAACTTCGGAATGCTCTCGTGATGTCCTAACTCGTGCAGCACCTTCGCTTCCGTATCGAATAATCGTCTGGAAATCTGTAGCGTTGCCGGATCTGTTGCCACAGGTTTCAATTGCTTAACCGCGCACAACGGAGTTCCGGGGAGATGCCGGTCCTGGGCCAGAAATGTGGTGCCAAATCCGCCACTCCCCAAGGTATTGATGATATTGTACCGCCCACCAAGTATTGTTCCGCGCATATTACCAGTGATTCTGTTGTACTAACTGCTGATGACCCTACCCCCGTGAGGGACGCGAGAATTTCAATGACACCATTCTTCGCTTGCATGGTTGCCACTCGATTATGCCACAATCCGATTCTCAGGGGATTGAAATCGCGCTGACCCCTCTTTCCTACTTTAATCGAGAAGTCACCGCCAATTATGGATTTCTCGGTCTCTTCGCACCTTCTCCAGCCTCCGTTTAAAAAAAAGATTGACAAAATTTGTCTCATGTGCATCGCGCAAGTTCATTCAGCTACCCTGCTGCAAGTTCAGTTTACAAAACCGCTTTTATTTGAGAGGCGCTAAAGTCACTGGTGCCGATCGCATCGCACGATACCCTCTAACGGGGCATTTTAAAAATATTTAGTATAAATTTCGAGTTATATTAGCACGCTCCATCAAGGGAACGAAAATCAGCGTTCGCACAGGGCGAACCTCCAGAACGCTACCGGAACCCAATTCAATGACTAATCGCTTAAACCACCAACAGTTACAATCGCTTAACCCCGGGTTTTCCCAGAAATGATGAATGCACTCGATTGTGCCAGATGAACGCCTGCATCATGTTTGCCGGGGGGTGGCAAAACTATGAGGACAAAATGCCCACCCTTTCAGATGCCTAATGACTGATACGCCGATGTGGAACTCCTGAATAACGACACCCCATCTGCGCCCAGTGCCAATTGCGATCGCCCCTCCTAGGGCGCGCCGATCGCCCTAGGGGAAACCGTGGCGCTCTGGACCGCGATCCGCCATGCAGCTCGGTGGCGGATCCCTGCCCAATTGCACAAATCAGATGCAAGGGAAAACAAGTGGGTGCGAAGCGTTCAAACTGTGGTAGGATACCCTCAACGTGCTTGGTGGGAGTAGAAACGCCACAAGCGTCTCTACGAATCCCTTTGATGGGATTGAAATAGTCGGTTACGGATGAAAAGATTGTGACTTTCAAAATCGGTTTACTGGGATTGGGAACGGTTGGAACGGGAACGGCGCAAATCCTGCTGGATGCGGCGGGGCGTCATCCGTTATTGCAGGAATTGGAAATCGCCAAAGTGGGGGTGCGATCGCCGGATAAACCCCGTTCGGTGGACATTCCGACGGATATCTTGACGGCGGATTTAGAAGCGATCGTCACCGATCCCGAAATTGATATTGTGGTGGAATTAATCGGGGGCCTCGAACCGGCGCGATCGCTCATTTTACAGGCAATTTCCCACGGGAAACATATCGTCACCGCCAACAAAGCGGTTATCGCGCGTTACGGCGAAGAAATCTTTACCGCCGCCAACGAAAAGGGCATCTATGTCATGCTAGAAGCAGCAGTGGGCGGCGGTATTCCGGTGATTCAACCCCTAAAACAATCCTTAGGCAGCAACCGGATCCATACCGCGATCGGCATCGTCAATGGCACCACGAACTATATCCTCACCCGAATGCAAGATGAGGGGGCTGATTTTGCCGAGGTTCTCGCTGACGCGCAAAACTTGGGTTACGCTGAAGCAGACCCCACCGCCGATGTGGATGGGTTGGATGCAGCAGATAAAATTGCTATTCTCGCTTCTTTGGCATTTGCAGGACGCATTAAGCGCGAAGAAATTTATACCGAAGGCATTCGTCAGGTGAATGCGGCGGATATCGCCTATGCGGATAAACTCGGGTTTGTTATCAAGTTGCTGGCGATCGCTAAGCGCGAAGATAACCCGAAATCGGCACAATCCACCGAAGACCGATTGCAGTTGCGCGTACATCCCACCTTGGTGCCGAAATCTCATCCCTTGGCCAATATTAATGGGGTATTTAATGCCATTTTCTTGTCAGGAGAACCCATTGGCGAAGTGATGTTTTATGGCAAAGGTGCCGGCGCTGGTCCTACGGCAAGTGCGGTGGTTGCCGATATTTTAAATGTGGCGGCAGTGCTGAAAACGGAAACCGAACCGATTCCTCATCCGCTACTGAGTTGCACGCATCACCATTATTGCGCGATCGCCCCAATGGAAGATGTGATGACGCGATTTTACACCCGCTTTCTTACCGAAGATTATCCCGGCGTTATCGGTCAATTAGGCACGATTTTCGGCAACAATGGGGTGAGTTTGGAATCCGTCGTCCAAATCGGAATGCGCGACAACCGGGCGGAAATTGTGGTAGTCACCCATGACGTGCGCGAAGGCAATTTTAACCAGGCATTAGAGGAAATTCGCCAGTTAGAGGCGATCGCTTCTATCCCCAGTCTCCTGCGCGTCTTGTAACCCTTTCTTTTCCGGAGATTAACTCGTTCCCAGGCTTAACTCGTTCCCAGGCTCTTGCCTGGGAACGTCTCCCCGAGGCTCCGCCTCCCCCAGAACCCCTGGTTTTAGACACACTTAACAGCCTATTTCCAGCCAACATTCCCACCCATTTTCACCCTTTTGTTTCATCTCCCATCCCTACTCTAAAGCCAACCTTTTATGGTCAATCAACCATCCACAATCAAATCGAAACACTCCCCCGAATTACTCCCCCCCAAACCCTTACGATTATTTGTCGGGGGGAGTTTTAAAATGATTGGCCGCGAATTTGCCAGCTATTTTATCGATTTATGCGGATTGCAACCCGACGATCGCGTTTTAGATGTGGGATGTGGTGTGGGACGGATGGCGGTTCCCCTGACCGAATATCTCAACCCACAAGGCACTTACGAAGGATTTGATATCGTCGAAACCGGGATAAAATGGTGCCAAGACTTTATTACCCCTCAGTATCCCAATTTTCACTTCCAACTGGCGGATATTTACAATAAATCTTACAATCCTACGGGACGCTATAGCGCCAGTAACTATCAATTCCCTTACCCCAAAAAGAACTTTAATTTTGTCTTTTTAACCTCGGTTTTAACGCATATTTTACCCGAAGAATTGGAGAATTACTTCAGCGAAATTGCCAGGGTTTTAAAAGTGGGCGGACGCGCATTGCTGACCCTTTATTTGCTCAATGAAGAATCGCGCGCTTTGATAGAATCGGCCCAGAGCAATATTGCATTCAACTATCAGTTTGACCAGTATCGCACCATCAGCAAAGAGGTTCCGGAATCCGCCGTTGCTTATGAAGAGGAATTTGTGCTACAGCAGTGCGAAAAATTCGGTTTAACCGTGAAGCAACCGATTTATTATGGGTCTTGGTGCGGTCGAAGCGAGTTTTTATCCGCGCAAGATATTCTGTTAGTTTCGCGCGAGTCGGTTTAATCGAATTGGGGAAGAATGCATGGGGCAGTAAATTGTAGGGTGGGCAATGCTTACCCTACCAGTGCTGGCAACGAGTAAGGAAAGCGAAACGCATTAATTTCCTCCAGAGAAAAAACCAGCACCAACCTTTGAACAACCTATCCGGATAGGAGAGAAAAATGGCGAGGGTTGAGACGGTGCAAAAGGGAAAACAGACTTTTGCATTTGCCTGGGTTGTCGGGAAAAATTGATTCCCCTGGTGGAGAACGATGTAACCGATGAGTGAAAGCACCGCCTTTTCCAGAGTCGCAGACTGTTTTTTTCCCGGAAAATTCATTAAGATAAACTCGGGGGAGAGGCGATGCTCACCCAGGTTAACACTTTTGGCAGCATGGTTGTGGTTAGCGATGAACTTCTGGCATAAACTCCCGACGATTTTTCGTGGTAGCACTCATCCAACGGTGGCGCGAGGTCAAGCAGTTTCCCTACCCGGAGGGAGGGAAGCGGCGAAATCCCCACCCCGGGTGCCTTTGTCAGTGCTGATATTGGCAGGGGGCACCCTGTTTTGGGTTTCACTACCGTTTCCGGTATGGGCGCAGGTGGTCTTTTCCGATATTCAGAACCATTGGGCGCGCAGTTGCATTGAAGATTTGGCCGCGCGGGACATTCTGACGGTGTTTTCCGAGGAAAATTTTCGCCCAGAGGATCCGGTGCAGCGGGTGGAATATGCGGCGGTGATTGGCAGAGCATTTCCCGACTCCGAACAGGTGCGCGACGGAATTGAATTTGTGGATATTCCTACGGATTATTGGGCGCGGGATATTATCGAAGCAGCTTATACCCGGGGATTTATTTCCAGTTACTCCGGTCGAATTTTCAATCCGACGAAGGAACTGCCTCGGTGGCAAGCGTTGGCGTTATTGTCAAGGGGGTTGAAGTACGAATCCCCCTCGGATCCGATGGCGATTTTGGAAGCATCTCTGGCAGATTGGGATGGGATTCCGGATTTTGCCCGCAATGCGATCGCGGCAGGGGTAAATCAAGGACTGGTGGTGAATTATCCCGATCGCCGCATCTTGAATCCCACCGAACCAGTGAGTCGCGGGGAACTGGCGGCATTTCTCTGTCAGGCGATCGCGAGTTCGCAACCAGTGGCGCTGATTCCACAAGAGTATGTTGCCATCGCGCAACAACCTGCGATCGCTTCCACCCCGGCGGAAGAATTATCCTCGCCATCCCCTACCCCCGAGGAAACCGCAACGGCGCAAGAACTGGATACCCCCGAGGAAACCGCAGGGGCGCAAGAACTGGATACCCCCGAGGAAACCGCAGGGGCGCAAGAACTGGATATCCCCGAGGAAACCGCAGGGGCGCAAGAACTGGATACCCCCGAGGAAACCGCAGGGGCGCAAGAACTGGATATCCCTGACGAAATTGCCACCCCAGAGGAAATGCCGATCGCGGCGGCCAATTCCCAATGGCAAAATGCCGTACTCACCAGTATTTTAAACTTTCAACCCTCGGGAATCGACCGGGATTCGACTATAGAAAAATGCGTCAGCGATGGGGAAGGAAACCGCAGTTGCGAACCGGTGAAAGCGTCGCGGGATGCGGTTTCGCTCGCGATCGGGCCAGAAGGGTCGGTGATGGCAAGCGGTCATCTCGGACCGGATAACGGTCAGATCAATCTGTGGTCGTTGCGAAGTGGGGAGTTGATTCGCACCTTGCCCGGACATTCCACCCGCGTCGGCGCGTTAGCGATCGCCCCGGATGGCAAAACCTTGGTCAGTGGCGGAGGAGACGCGACCCTAAAAATCTGGGATTTGCGAACGGGAGAATTAAAAAATACCCTCACCGAACATGGGGACGAAATCACCAGTGTGGCGATCGCCCCGGATGGCAATACCCTGATTAGCAGCAGTCGCGATCGCACGATTATCTTTTGGAATCTCAATACCGGCGAATCCACCCTCACGATTAACTCACATGGGAGTTCGATTTTGGGATTAACCCTCAGTCCGGATGGGCAATTGGTTGCCAGCAGCAGCGATGACGGATTGGTGAAAATCTGGCGGGTGGATAATGGCGCGTTAGTTCGCACGATTTCCGCCGATATCAACCCCGTAAACGCTTTGGCCATCAGTCCGGACAATCAAACCTTGGCAACTGGTAGCGAGGGTAGCGTTCGCCTGTGGGATATTGCCACCGGGGATTTACTTCGCACCCTCGCCCGCGATCCGGCAGCATCGTTTGTGGATTTGACCTTTACCCGGGACGGAGAGAACCTCGTCAGTAGCGGGAAAGAAGGGGATGAGGAAGCGATCGGCGTCTGGAACGTGCGAACCGGCGCGCTGCTGCATGTTTTCCCCACCTTCGCCCAGGCGATCGCCTTCACCCCAGACGGCCAAACCCTGGTTGCAGGCGGGTGGGATATCAAAATCTGGGAAGTGTCGCAGCAGTGAGACGGAACGGAAAGCCAATCGATGCGAGGGATTGAAATCGCGCCTGGGCTTTTCGTTGTCCGCCTCAGCGGACTAATCCTGTGCGATCCGATCCCTCCGAATGCAAGAGTGCAGACAATATGCCCCCTGGCCGAGGGATGTTTTTGATACTTTATTTTTGATGGCGGATTAACCTTATGGGTTTATTCAAACAGATGACGGCGATATTACTCGGGGCGGCGATCGCAACCGGAACCGGCTTTCCCCCCGCGTTACCTTCGCGGGCGATCGCGCAGACGCGAGAGGGGAATGCGCCACTGGCAATCGCGGAGTTGAATCAGATTGCCAAAAATATCTCGGTGTATATTTCCGGAGAAACGAGCGGTTCTGGGGCGATCGTGGGGCGACAGGGGAATACTTACTCGGTTCTCACTACCCAGCAAGCGCTCTCGGGGGGGGAGAGGTGGGAGCTTTTCACGGCGGATGGTCGGCGCTATCGGGTGAGTGGCGATCGCGTGCGGCGTTTGCCCGGGGGGGATTTGGCGGTGGTGGAGTTTACCAGCGATCGCGACTATCCCGTGGCACAGCTTGCCTCTCCTTCGGACTCGAATATCTATCTCGCCGTGGCCACCGAACCGCAAACCACTTTATTTGCTGCCGGGGAGTGGGTATCTTTTCCGGGCAATACTCCCTCCCCGGACTATCGGTTAATCTATACCAGTGCATTGCAACCCACTCTCAGCGGTGGCGTGGTGTTAGATGCTTGGGGAAGGGCAGTGGCGATTCAAGCAAGATTAAACGAAAATGCCACCTTTGTCAATGCCGCGATTCCTATCGATCGCTTTTTGCAATTCGCGCCGAGGATTGGAGTGAATTTAGGATGGGAAGGGTTAGAATTGGCTAATGCGATCGCCACGCCCGGAGAAGTGAGAGCAATGACCCTCAGTCCCGATCGCAGCTTGTTGGCCACCGCTAGCGGGAACCAGGGCATCCAACTGTGGGATTGGCGCGGATTGGAGTTACTGACGACTTTACGCGGGCATGACGCGCCGGTGAAGGCATTGGCGATAAGTGCGGACAAGCGCACTTTGGTGAGTGGAGATGCGGAGGGCAAGGTCATTTTATGGAACTTGCGATCGGGCGAAATTCTCAATACCCTGAACCGCAGAGTGCCGGATGCGGCAAATCGGGGGGTACAAGGGGTGGCGATTACCTCCAACCAGCGCACCTTGGCCACCGCTAGCCCCCGAGGCATCGAGTTGTGGGAGTTGGAAACCGGACGATTGACCTTGACCCTGCCGAATTCTGCCGATGTCACCGCGATCGCTCTCACCCCCAACGCGCGCACGTTAGTCAGCGGTCATCTGGATAATCGGGTGAAAGTGTGGAATTTGCTCAATGGTACCTTAGTGCGCACTCTGGAAGCGGGAGAGTTTGGTTTTGTGGTGGAAGCATTGGCAATTAGTCCCGATGGACAGAGGGTGGCGGCGGGAACTTATCGTCAGTTTACCCTGTGGGATTTACAATCCGGTCAGCGCCAGCAAACCGTCGCTTTACCAGACGCATTTCAGTACGTTTACGACTTGGCGTTTACCCCGGATGGGAGGGCGATCGCCTCCACTAGCGAAGCGGGGACTCAATTGTGGGATATCGCCACGGGACGCCCGATCGCTACGGCGATCGCCCCCGCCCGATACCTCACGTTTGCTGCCGATCGCACCCTTCTCCTGGGTGGCGATCGCATCCAAATTTGGCAAATTCTGTCTGAAGGGGGTTAGTTATTGGTCCTTTGTCATTGGTCATTGGTCATTGGTCATTGGTCATTTGTCCTTTGTCCTTTGTCATTGGTCATTGGTCATTGGTCATTGGTCATTTGTCCTTTGTCATTGGTCATTGGTCATTGGTCATTTGTGGTTTTTTATCCGTCGAGTTGGAAGCTATAGGGTTAAAACGAATTAGTCCGCGTAGGCGGACTTGGTTTGCCGAGGTGCGATTTTAATCGCCCGCTTTTTATGTGGTTTGCCGAGGTGCGATTTTAATCGCCCGCTTTTGATTTGGTTTGCCTTTTTATTTTGTTGGCCTCAAACTAACATTATATCATTCCTCGCCGCGTAACTGGCGAATTTGGAATTGGGCGTCATTGTAACAGCCGGCCATGCCGCGATCGAGGCAGAGGGTGCCGGCTTTTTGCAAATCGTCGATCGCCCCGGGTTTATCTCCTAACTGACTGCGAACCATGCCTCGGTTGTAATACGCACTATCGTAATCGGGTTTTAAGCGAATGGCTTGGGTATAGTCGGCGATCGCTTGGGCGAAGTTGCCCTGTTTGGCGTAAGCTTCGCCGCGATTGTTATAGGCGACGGCATCGCTGGGGACGGCTTGAATCGCGCGGGTGTAGTCGGCGATCGCGCCTTCCAAATCCCCGGCTTTTGCCCGGGCCAAGCCGCGATTGCTATACAATTTGGCATTATCGGGATCGAGCTGAATCGCCTCGGTACAATCCACCACGGCTTGCGGGTAATTTTCTTGATTCATATAGGCGATACAGCGGTTGCCAGAGGCGGTGGCATCTTTCGGATCCAGTTCTAGGGCTTGGGTACAATCGGCGATCGCTTTTTCGTACTCGGACAAATTCAAGTAAGCGCCGCAGCGATTGGTATAATAGGCGGAGGCTTCCGGATTTAAGGCGATCGCTTCGCTATAATCCTCCATCGCTCCCTGATAGTCTGCCAGAAAGAATCGCGCCCGCCCGCGACTGTAATAGGTATCGGGATTTTTCGGATCTAGCTTCAGGGCTTTGGTATAATCGGCGATCGCCCCTTGTTTGTCATCCGCCGCCGAACGGGATAAGCCGCGATTGAGATAGGCGAGGTTTGCCAATTCCGGCTTCAGGTCGATCGCTTTTGTATAGTCGGCAATAGCAGCCGCATAGTCGCCGATGCCGTGATATGCCAGCCCCCGCTGGTAATATGCATCCGCATCCGTGGGCTTGCGTCGCAGGACTTCGGTAAAATCCTCTACGGCGGTGGCATCTTCCCCGAGTTCGTAGCGCGCCAATCCGCGATTGTAATAGGCATCTACCCGCTCCGGATCTAGGCGAATGGTACTTGTATAATCCCCGATCGCCGCTTCGTAGTCGCCTTTTTTGTATAACACATTACCCCGCTGGTAATGCGCCTCCGGGTCGTTCGGAGCCTGAGACACGGCGCGATCGAGCTGGTCTAGGGTCGCTTCACTGTCCTCCCTATCGGTAAGGGCGGCGCTGCTATCTTGTAAGGGGGCAACCCGCTGGCTGGACAAGCGATTATACATAATCAACCCGATAACCAACAGAGCGATCGCCGCCCCGATGCCCAGTAAAATCGCGATCGGGGGCGAGAACCTGCGGCCAGTGCGACCCCGCGACACTGGCACATTGCCTGCGGCCACTTCTTCGGGCGATCGGGGAGGGGGCGGTGGCGGTAGCGGAATCGGTGCCGGCCCCGAGGAAGCGGCGTTGAGTTTTCGCAGGTCTGCCAGCACTTCCGTTGCCGACTGATACCGTTGGCTCGGATCGGGATGCACCATTTTATCCAGGATCTCGCGAAATTCTAGAGTGAGATTAACCCCGTGAGGCCAGTGTTTGCCGTTGGAATTGTGAGTGCTTTTGAGCAGTTTGCCCACTTCTGGTGCCGAAAACCCGGTAAGGGCTTGAATGGCGATCGCGCCTGCTGCATAAAGGTCGGTATTATAAGAAAAGTTACCTTGAAATTGTTCGTAAGGAATATAACTGTCAATGCGGCCCGTGCCATTTTCCACCGATTGTCCCTGCGCCTTCATCAGTTGATAGCTGATTTCTTTAACCGGACCAAAATCGATTAACACTAATTTACCATCTTGATGGCGACGCACGATATTATCCGCTCGAATATCGCGGTGAACGATACCATGTCCGTGAACGAACACCAAAATTTCTAAAACTTCCTGCAATAAGTATCGGGTTTGTTCTTCGTTGAGCGGTTTTCCGTGACCGATTTCGCTGGCAAGGGGTCGTCCGGGAATGAATTCTTCGACCAGATAAAACTCTTTATTTTCCTCAAAAAATGCTAGCAGTTGCGGAATGCGATCGTGTTTGCCCAGTTTTTCCAGAGATTCGGCCTTTTTTTTAAAAAGAAGTTCGATAATTTGCAGGGTGCGCGGATTGTTGCTTGGGGGACGAAGTTGCCGCACCAAACATTGCGGATACCCCGGACGATGAGTATCCGCTGCTAAATAGGTTTGTCCGAATTGTCCGGAACTGAGGACTTTGGTAATTCGGTAACGTCGATCTAAAATTTGGCCGATCATTGCTGCACCCAAAAGGCAAAATTTCTATTGATTATGACATGCATCAAGCGCCCGATGCGGTATCGGAATTTATCAAAAATGCTACCGGATTCCCCGGGAAGTTGGGACAAGCAGGCGATCGCCCTTGAAATCAAGTCGGGCAAAGCAAAGGCGATCGCATTTAATTCGGATCCAACTCCCGGTTAAATTTTCCTGTCCAGTTCCCATTCCCTTCGCCACGCCAGCGACGAATCACCGTTAGCCCCACACAATACGCCACCAGGGAACACACTGACGCCATCACCAAACTGCCTGCAAACAAGCTGGTGATAAACTCTGCCCCAACTTCGAGCAAGGCGTCTACGGATTCCAAGTTTTCGATCTCGAAGACTTCGTGACTTCCCAGCAGCCATTGCCCCACTTCAAAATTGATAAAATAAATCGGTCCATAGGTGATAGGATTGCTAATCCAAGTGCCGGCGGCGGCGAGCAGTTTGCTCCCGCGAAAGGGGATAGCCAGGGCGATGCCAAACAGGGTTTGGATACCAAACAAGGGGAACAACCCGGCAAATACCCCCACCGCCAATCCTCGGGCGAGAAACTCCGGAGAGCCTTTTTGGCGAAGTAAGCGGCAATACCAGTAGCGCAGGCGTCGCTGCCAAGGGGATTGGGATTTACCCTCGCCAAACAGCCCTCTTGCGATCGCCTGACGGATTTTGCGGAGTCGTTTTTCTGAAACTACCTGCTGCTGTAAGTTTTTCCATCCCTTAGCAAGGGCGAATATCAGTTTTTTGGCAGCTAGCCACCATGAGAGTTGATTCATTGTCGGATTTTCGTTCGTCTTTGGATAACATTCTTTCTTTATTTTGTAGAACATTAGGCGATCTTGGCAAAAATCTGGGAAGTCAATGCAACCACAGCGGCACTGTGTTTTCATCTCGGCGGGGAATGCCCACCGGACAAATCCCTGATGCCTCAATCTCCTACAATTGACAATAGAGACCAATTGAGTCGGAAATGGCGGATTTTTGCACAGAAACTCTCTGGCAGCACTGTTGCGGTAGTTTAGCTTAGGATAGCCTGGGCTACCGCAGCGATCGGGAGTGCGATCGGGATTGAACCTGCACCCACCGTTTTAGGTACCCCGATCGCAGAAGATAAATTTTGGGAATCTCAACCGGGAGGGGAAACATGACACAGCAGATCCTGCAGCGCGAGACGATCGCCGCTATCTCTACGGCCATCGTACCGCAACAAGGCAGTATTGGCATCGTGCGCCTCTCCGGGGCGCAGGCGGTGGCGATCGCGAAAACGTTATTTCGCGCCCCAGGAAAGCAACCCTGGGACAGCCACCGCATCCTTTATGGCTACATTCACCATCCGCAAACTCAAGCCCTCGTCGATGAAGCCTTGCTGCTGATTATGAAAGCGCCGCGCTCTTTCACCCGCGAGGATGTGGTGGAATTTCACTGTCACGGCGGAATTATGCCAGTGCAGCAAGTATTGCAACTGTGCCTGGAAGCCGGGGCGCGACTGGCACAACCGGGAGAATTTACCCTGCGGGCGTTTTTAAATGGACGGTTGGATTTAACCCAAGCCGAAAGTATTGCTGATTTGGTAGGGGCGCGATCGCCGGCAGCTTCGGAAGCCGCCTTAGCCCAATTGCAAGGCAAATTGGCTCACCCGATTCGCTCCTTACGCGCCCAATGTCTGGATATCCTGGCTGAAATTGAAGCCCGAATCGATTTTGAAGAAGATTTGCCCCCATTAAATGAGCCGGAAATTATCCAACAGATTAACCGGGTTGTGGGCGAAATGTCAAGAATTCTAGCCACTGCCGATCGCGGGGAATTGTTACGGACCGGCTTAAAAGTGGCTATTGTCGGACGTCCGAATGTGGGAAAATCTAGTTTGTTGAATGCCTGGAGTCGCAGCGATCGCGCGATCGTTACCAACCTCCCGGGCACTACTCGCGATGTGGTGGAATCTCAGTTAGTGGTGCAAGGGATTCCGGTACAAGTGCTCGATACCGCCGGAATTCGCCAAACCGAAGACCAAGTAGAGAAAATTGGCGTAGAGCGATCGCGCAAAGCGGCAAATTCTGCCGATCTGGTTCTCCTCACCATCGCTGCAGAAGATGGGTGGACTCCCGAAGATGAAGAAATCTACCACCATGTCAACCATCGTCGGCTGATTTTAATCCTCAATAAAATCGATTTGGTCGCACAACTTCCGCCTTTACCTCCCCTGGACAATCTCTCTCAAATTGTCAAAACTTCCGTCCCGAACAATCAAGGCATCGAGGAATTAGAACAAGCGATTTTAGATGCGGTGAATCTAGGCAATCTACAAGCGGCTAATCTGGATATGGCTATCAATCAGCGTCAAGAAGCTGCCTTGACCCGGGCGAAAACTTCTCTGCTACAAGTGCAAGAAACCATTCGCAATCAATTGCCTCTAGATTTTTGGACCATTGACCTGCGCGGTGCGATTCAAGCTTTAGGTGAAATCACTGGGGAAGAAGTGACCGAATCGGTGTTAGATAGAATATTTAGTCGGTTTTGTATTGGCAAATAACCTCACGATTCCTCGGTGGGATTTTAATTGGGCCGGTGCGTCACCCCCGGTGTGGATTGGGTTGATATTCCAGCAATTTGGAGCGGGGGTGACGCGCGGTTGGTTGCGGATTAAGCGGATTGGGTTTGCCGTGCTTTTTTCAGCATGTCGATTAACGTATGGTGCGCGTCTTCGGAATCTTTCAGGGTGCGATCGAAGGTAATTCGCACCGGCACGGCGCGATTGTCAACTTGGGCGGTGAGGTTCATGCCCAGAGGGTCGATGGAGAGCATTTTGGCGGAAGTGGCTTCTGGGGTTTCGCCATAGGTTTGCGCGTATATTAGTACGGCATCCGCATGGTCGTCGTTCATATGAGTGCAGATGCGATCGCTGACTTTTTCGGTGATTATATCGGCCATAAAACAACTCCTTTGCTTTTGATTTGTTTTCGTTTATCTTACGATTATTAGGGTTTTCTTCACAACCGAATTAAGCAAATTTATCGGCTAGCGCAATGACAAAATTCCAGGTCAAAAAGCCCACAGCAATAACCAGAATTACGAACAAACTAATACTAAAAAAAGAGCGCAGTACGGGGGTGGGTTTTGGGTTTGCCATCGGTAAATTCCTCGCAAAATCGGGTTAGGCGTGTTGCTGATGCCCGAGTCATTATCATAGGTTTGACAATTTGTCAAGCATTGGCAAAAAATCGGGGGTGAGACCCAATCCGGCGGGTAGGGTGTGAAAGGTTCGCGCACCCGATAAGGGCGGTTCGTTGACCTTCACCCTTCTCGGGTGCGGGCTTTTGCTCCTGCACACCGAGAGCGACCGGATTCGGTATGACACCATGATAGAAGGGTTTGCAATTCTGTGGCAGTGGCATCAAGCGGCGATCGGGCGAGAGTTAGGCCAGGGGAAGGGAATTGGCGATCGCCCCGGTGGCATTCGTGGCATATCCGGCTTGCAGGGCGCGAACCATCTGCTCCAATGCTGCCTCATTCATCGCCGGATAACAAGGCAGATAAACCATTTTCTCGAAAATCGAGCGCGTATTCACCGGCACCAGGTGCGGATGGGTCTCCGGCGGATCCACCACGCACATGCTATTTCCCTGAGTGGAATCAAAACCGGCTTGCGCCAAAGAGGCGATCGCCGCGTGCGGATCCTCGGCCACAATCGGCACCACCCAATGAGAATGGGGACTGTTGGCGGTACCCGGAACCCTAAACTGATTGCCGCTTTCATGTAACAGCCGCACCAGGGTTTTGCCCAAATCAGCCTGGGAAGCCAGACGGGCTGGCGTGTAGCGCTGTAGGCGACGACTCAGCAGGGTGAGTAACGGGGCGCAAGGTTGGTGACGCAACCTAGGAATCAGTTCGGTGCGGGGGAACCCGCGCACTGCTTGATTGAGTACGAAATCATAGTCAATCCCCAACCGTCGGCACAGAAAAATCAGCGAGGAAAACCCGGCGCGAGTGGAAAGAGCCTTGAGGGCCATATATTTGAGCAACCGAGTGGTGTAGGTAAAGCGATCTTGCAGGGGATAGGCGCTTTGGATTTGACTCATGCGATCGCGCAATTGCGGGTCGCGAACGCGCAGCAATGCGCCGCCGAGAGCAGTGGCAAACTTAATATTGCCGAAACTGAAACAGCTAACATCGGCCTCGCGATGACCTTTATAATCCGGGGTAAAGGCTTGGGCGCAGTCTTCCACCAAAATTGCCCCGTAGCGATCGCGCGCCGCTAGCAGGGGTTCGATATTTGCCCGTCCCCCAAATAAATGAGCCACTAAAATCACCCCAGTCTGGGGGCCGATCGCCTTTGCCAAACTCGCCGGATCCGGTGCCATCGTTGCCGGATCCAAGTCAATCGGTACCGGAATCAGCCCTTGATTGCGAACGATAGCAATCATATCCGGAATCGTCAGGGCGCTGATTGCCACCTCGCTTCCCGGCGGCAAATTCAGCGCTTGCAGCAGTAAATCCCACCCCGATCGCACCGATAAGCAGGCGATCGCCGCTCCCCTGGCATCTTCACCCCACCAGCGTTCTAGCTCGGTTTGGATTATGGCGCGTTTTTGCGGCGGACAGCTCAAAGCAGCCCCCAAGCCATAAACCAAATCCGAATAATCAATATCAAAGCGTTTGCGCGACCACATTGCCTCACTCCTCATCTAAACAGTAATTGCCTACTCTAGCGCAACCGGAGAGGAACGCAGGATCGAGACCATTCAAACTGGAAAGTTTGAAGTATGAAATGTTGGGTTTCAGATTGACAATTTCATACTTCATTTCTCATCCCTGCCTATCCGTTCACCTTACCGAGGTCGGCCCAGGGTTGTGATATAGATTACCGCTTCATCGGCGGGAATGCCCAGGACTTCGTTCACTTGGTCATCAAAAAAGCCGCCGATGCCACTGACGCCTAAAGTCATGTAAATAGCCGCGAGGTTGAGGCGTTGGCCCAAGTGTCCGGCATCCATATGCAAATAGCGGTAGGCGCGATCGCCATATTTAGCGATCGCCTTATTCAAGTCCGCCGTCTGAAACACCACCGCCGAGGCATCTCGCCCCAAATCTTGCCCCAAGCACAAATAATGCAACTGTCGGCGGAAATTCTTAAACCGGACTTGGCGCAACTCTTCCGCCTTCGGCGCATAGTAATAACAGCCTTCATCTAACCCAGTGACGGAAGACACCGCCACAAAGGTCTGCAGCAAGCTCAAATCAAAAAAGTCCGGATAGCCATCCAAGGTGGCATAGGTGTAATGTTCTGGATGATAGGTAAAATCCAGCAGCGCCTTGAGTTCCTCAATCGTCAGGGGGGCACCGCTATAGGCGCGGGTGGACCGCCGTTTCAGGATAGTAGTTTCCAATCCTTCCAGATTTTCCTTCCAGTCTATGGGTGCGGTTTTGGTCGAGACTTTCGTACAAAACGGAAAGTTGTACTTATCTTCTTGCGGTTCCTCATCGGAATCCGAACCGAACCATCCTCCCACCCCAGTGGTATCGGACTCGATTTCGGTGGCTTGGTGAAAATAGCCAAGCAATTCCCCATCGGGAATCTCGGGATACTCGGTGTGGGTGGCGGAGGGTAAGGCGCTGCGATATTGAGGCAGGTTTTGATTGAAATCGAGCAAATCCGCCAGGGGGGCGATGGCGATGGTGGCTTCTTGCTCGGAGTCTAAATACAGCAATCCGTTCAGCGCTTCATCGTTAAATCCGCCAATTAAATGCGGTCGATAGTCGCATAAGGAGCCAGCTAGCTCCAAGTTGCCCAGCAAATGGCCGGTATCGAGAAAAATGCGCCGATAGGCCCGGTCTTGATAGCGCCACGCTGAGCGATAAAATATGGCAGTGGTGACGATCGCAATTCGGGTATGCTCTAAGGCAGGATGCCAAAAACAGGCCGCTTGCAGCTCTGGCCAAGGGTCGCTATCCCAAAAGCGCACCAAGGAATGGGTTTGGGTCTGGTAGTTGTACAAGCCTTTGGGTAAATAGGCGGTTCCCAAGGAGATTAGGTAAACTTCCGCCGGATATAATCCCCCAGCAGAAGGGGCGGCTCTCAAGTAAATTGGCGTCCCGGTAATGGTGGCGAGTTTCGCCGTTAGGCCATAGCTACAAAACAGCAGGCGCGATAAACGGGTCAATCCCTTGCGCTGTGCGTCTGTCTCCTCTGCGGTAGATTCTTTTTTCAGATAGGGTTTTAAATCAATTTTGGCTCCAATCTTGTATTGTTTGAAAGGCAGCGGTTGGTTTTCCCAGTCCAACTGATGGCTCTTCGCCGCCAGGGTCTGCGGATCGTATTTGGTGCGATCGTGGTAGTGTTGGGCAATAGAATCTTTGAGTTCTGGCATAGGAAGTTGGATGAAGATCGAACGTAATGTTTCGATTTTGGCATTCTTACTGCAGAATTTGGCGGTTCCCTCCCGAAACCCAACCCCGGATCGGGTTGACTCCCGGCATCCGCGCCAGGGACTCCCGGTTCTCTGTGGAAAGAGAGAGTCTCGAACACTGTTAAGTGTTGGGGATTTTTGTTACCCTATTTTAAATGCTCGATCGAGGGTCAGCACCCCGCTCTAAAGAGACGGGGCTTCTAGCCCCTGACTTTAGGTAGCTGACCAGCCTAAGCCCTACGAGG
>NZ_JAJENT010000870.1:0-210 GCF_035615515.1 Phormidium sp. CCY1219 | reverse complement strand
TAAGCGGAATAGTTCTTTCTCCACCACTACTCCAAGGCTGGAAAGAAACTGTACCGATAAGCGGAATAGTTTTTTCGTCGCCATCACTCCAAGGCTGGAAAGAAACTGTACCGATAAGCGGAATAGTTCTTTCTCCACCACTACTCCAAGGCTGGAAAAAAACTGTACCGACAGGAGAATAGTTTTTTCTCCACCACCACGCCATCAGTG
>NZ_JAJENT010000869.1:0-5559 GCF_035615515.1 Phormidium sp. CCY1219 | reverse complement strand
GGCGACTAAAGTCGCCGTTCGTTTTTCATCTACGTTTTTTAAAACGTAGCTTTCAAACTCTCGTCCTTCTTTCGTAAATTTTGGAATTCGAGTTTCGAGATTGAATTTACCTTCTGCACCGTTTGGATATTGTCAGTTAGCTACAATTTCGGCGGCAGGGATTTCGGCCAAGGTGCTTCCCGATCGCCATCAATATTTTTTATGCGTTCTATCAATTTTTGTGCGCGTTCGGCGATCGCCTGCCAATCTCCGGCTAAAATCGAGTCTGGGGGAAATAGATCTCCGGCTAAGCCCACGGTAATCGCACCGGCTTCGAGAAATGCCCGGGCATTTTCCAAGGTGACGCCACCGGTGGGAATCAAGGGGATATGACCCAACGGTCCTTGCAGACTTTTGATATACCCCGGTCCTCCCATTGCCGAAATGGGGAACACCTTCACGGAACTCGCACCGGCTTGCCATGCGGTAATAATTTCAGTAGGAGACAAGGCCCCTGGGACGATCGGCACTCCCGCCGAGGTTGCCACTTGGACGATCGCCAAATCGGTGTGGGGAGTAAAGAGAAATTGGGCACCGGCAGCTAACGCCGATTGCAACTGACTCATATTTAACACCGTACCGGTGCCGATGGTACACAGGGGCAAATCGGACCGGAGTACGTCAATCAAATCCGCCGCGCGATCGCTATTCCAGGTAATCTCGATAGTTTTCATCCCGCCGCGCGCCACTGCGGTTGCCATTTCGTAACCCAACTGAAACGTTGGAGCGCGGATCACCGCGATCGCCGGCTGTTGCTGTAGCAATTTTAACCATGACTTATCAGACATCATCCTCCAACTGCCCCATACCTATATCCGCTTGAGAAACTCTCACTCATCCGCCCATTGCAACCGCCACCAATTTCCCTGTCAAGCCGAAAGTCCAAACTAGAAATGCTACCCCGATAAATCATTACCACCCCACAGGGGAGGGCTAATGACAAAACCTATCCTATAATTAAAGCAAAATTCGTCTAATTCAAGCAAAATTCGGCATAACAATTTCAAAAAGCGGTGGGATGAATCTCGCGCCGACCCTGAATCGTAGCCGAGAACGGCTCAAAACATCTGCAAAACTCATTCTGCGAGGGCAGCGCCGCCCCAGGCAGGATGGCGATTCGGCGATTCGGCGGGTCATGCCTGAGCCGCGCCCTGTGCTTCATGGCTGACCCTCGAGTTGCACCGGGCTACCCTTTCCTTGATTGCCTCAAAGTTTTGGCCATAATAGCCTCACTGTCGCGGAGAATTTCATCTAATGCCTGCAACGATTTCCCACCCCTTAAAATGGCTGGTAAAAATCCTACCGATCCTGTTTGTATTTTGTGCAATTAATAGCTGTAGTTTTAACAATAATGGCTCAGTTTACCCCCAGCAGAGGGGTTCAAAGGAGAGCGATCGCCCGATGGCCCGGGGGGAGAAACCGGGCAGGATCCGCCGAGAGAAACAAACCCTCACGGGTCATTCGCGGGCGGTGACGGCGTTAGCGATCGCCCCAGATGGGCAGACCCTTGTTAGTGGAAGCTGGGACGCCACAGTGCGGGTGTGGAACCTCGATCGCGGCGAAGTGCAACGTATCTTGCGCGGGCATTCCGACGCGGTTTTAGCCGTTGCCATCAGTGGCGATGGCAAAACCCTGGTCAGCGGAACTCGCGATCGCATCGTTCGAGTCTGGAATTTGAACAGTGGGGAATTGATTCGCACCCACAAGGGGCATCCTGCCTCAGAACTGGTCATCAGTCCCGATGGGAAAATCTTGGTCAGTAGTGGGAATCACCCAGACATTGAGTTATGGAATCTAGAGACGGGAGAGAAGATGGCCACACTTAAAGGAGATTCTGACCCGATTAAGTCCCTGGCGATCGCCCCAGATGGTGGCACTTTAGTGAGTGCTACCTATGCAGACACCATCAAAGTGTGGAATCTAGACACCGGCGAATCGATCCACACTCTAGAAGGAAACGCGGGTTTGCCCACCGAGGTGGCGATCGCCCCGGATGGCAAAACCTTAGTCAGTGGCAACTATAATGGATTTAAGCTGTGGAATCTGGAAACCGGGGAGCTGCTCAAAACCTGGAAGCGTCCGCCAAAAGCGGTTTATTCCCTTGCTATCTCGCCAGATGGGCACAGTTTCGCGATCGCAAGCAACGAACCCACGGTGACAATTAGAAGCCTCAACCGGGGACAGGCGATCGACCGCCTCACCGGACATGGGGCTGAAGTGTTCGCCCTTGCCATCACTCCCGATGGAGAGCGAATCATCACTGGCAGTTACGACCAGACCATCAATCTCTGGCATGCTGAGCGATCGGCCCGGGTTCCGTGACCCACACAGCACCAAGCAATCCAGCCGGGTCAGACCCGCCGGAATGCCGCGCCTCTACCGAGAAACTGTAGAAGCGCCCCTTGTTCGCCTATTCTCCGGATCACCAACCCCGTAGCTATCTATGAGCTACTGTATCAATCCTAACTGCCCCAAACCCGCCGATCCTTTAAATGGGACGAACCGCATTTGTCGTCAGTGCGGTTCGGAACTGTTACTTAACGGACGATATCGCGTGCAAAAACTCCTGGGAACCGGTGGTTTTGGCCTCACCTTTGAAGCCGACGATCGCGGGTTTGCGAAAGTGTTGAAAGTGCTGACTGAAAGCAATCCGAAAGCGATCGCCCTGTTCAAGCAAGAAGCCAGGGTTTTGCAGCGACTCCGCCATCCGGGAATTCCTATCGTCGAACCCGGGGGCTATTTTACGGTGTTCCCGCGAGGGAGAAAAACCGCCGTCCACTGCTTGGTGATGGAAAAAATCGAAGGCCAAAATCTGGAAGCTTGGATGGCCGATCGCAACCATAGCCCGATTAGCCAGCAGCAAGCGATGAACTGGTTATTGCAGCTTGCAGAAATTTTACATCAAGTCCACGGGCAGCAGTATTTCCATCGGGATATTAAACCGAGCAATATTATGTTGCGATCGCCCTCCCCGGCGCACAGTTTTAGCCGCGAACAACTGGCGTTAATTGATTTCGGGTCCGCGCGCGAAGTCAGCCGCACCTATCTGGCGAAAATGGCGGTGGGGCAAAAAGGTACGGTGATTTCTTCAAAAGGATATGCCCCCCCAGAGCAGGAAAATGGCTTCCCAGTGCCCCAATCGGACTTTTTTGGCTTGGGGCGCACCTTTGTGGAGTTGCTCACCGGCAAGCATCCGTTGGATTTTTACGACCCCCATACGGATAAATTGCTTTGGCGCAAAGCGGCCCCTCAGATTTCGCCGCAATTGGCCGATTTTATCGATAATCTGATGGCGCGCCTCCCGGGACAACGCCCGCAAAGTACCGAGGTGATTTTACAGCGGTTGGCAGAGTTGGAGTTGGTGTTGTATGGGGGGACGCGCGGTGTGGTGCGGTTTTTACCTTCTCCGTTGCTGCAATCGGGATGGCTGAGTCGATTGGGTCGGTTTAAGAAACAATGGCTGGTGGGGGCGGTGGTGGTGGCGATCGCCGGCGTGGGATTGGCGGAAATGCAAATTTATCTGCAAGGCGATCGCATCGGCGGTGAGGCAAAAGAGTCGGTTTCTCCGGTGTCTTCTCCGAATTTGGACCTGTCGGTGGCGACTTCGCCGGCTGTGGCTAAACCCTCTGGGAACGGCGATCGCCCTCCGGCGGCGCAAATGGCGGTGGAAGGGAGACCTGGCACTGGATCCTCTGCTCGCTCGATTCCGGCGATCGCCCAAAATATTTCTTTTAAAGAGATTACCCTGGCTAATACCCTCACCGGTCATTCTCAAGACGTGCGATCCGTGGCGATCGGCCAGCAAGGTAAAATTTTGGCTTCTGGCAGTTTTGACGGGACGATTAAAATTTGGAATCTGCACACCGGCAAGCCGATCCGCACCCTCACCGGCCATTCGGAAGCCGGAGAAATGGTTTCCTCCGTGGCGATCGCCGCTGATGGCAAAACTCTGGCCAGTAGCAGCAATGGCTATGGGGGCACGATTAAAGTCTGGAATCTGGTCACTGGGGAACTCCTTTATACCCTTTCCGCCAGACCCACTGGGGTGTCTTTCGTCACTATCAGTCCGAATAGCCAAATCCTCGCTAGCGGCGCGGAAGATGGCACGATTCAGTTGTGGAATCTGGAAGGGGGCTATTCTTTGGGTACCCTTTCCGGTCATCTCGGAACTGTGTTTTCCGTGGCGTTTAGTCCCGATGGCAAAACCCTCGCCAGTGGGTCTCAAGATGGTTCGATTAAGTTGTGGAATTTGGCCGATCCCAATTCCGATGGCGGATTCGATAATGCCCCGGTTCGTCAGCTTTCCGGTCATGTGGGAACCGTGTTTTCCGTGGCGTTTAGCCCCAATGGAAAGGTGCTCGCTTCCGGTGGTGCGGATAATACGATTAAGCTCTGGGATTTGAGTACCGACGCGGAATTTGCTACCCTTGCCAGTCATGCCGGAACTATGTTTGCCGTGGCGTTTAGTCCCGATGGAGAAACCGTCGCCGGCGGTACCCTGACCGGGAGAATTAAGTTGTGGAATTTGGATACCAGGGAGTTGGTGGAAACCCTTTCCGCTCATTCCCGCTGGGTGGAATCCATCGCCTTTAGTCCCGACGGTCATACCCTCGCCAGTGGCAGTGGCGATCGCACCATTAAGATTTGGGGCGTGCGGTGAGCTTGAAGGCAAATGTGAGTAACTTACAGCCACTTTTTATTCCTTGTGAGTCAACCTCGCCGAGCCATTCACATCCCACCTTGGTCAACTAACTCTCATTTAGTATAAATCAGCCCTGCCCTCCCCTGCATCACCATTTCTCTACCTCACATCCTGCATCCAAGCTACCATATCCGCCACCCAATGCACTTGACTCGGCGAAAACGTTTCCAACCCATTGACTTGCGCCTCACTCACCACGCAAATCGCCCCGTCAAACTTGCTTAAATCCGTGAGGAACCTGTCACTAAATCCCGCTTCGCTGCCGGTTGGCGCTTCGTAGAAGACTAAAACGATACGCTGTTCCGAGTCTAACGTCAATTCGTCCCAATAGAATTGCAATTCCGCCATTGTTTTCGGGGTGCCCTCATCGCTTTTGGGACAGTTAGCGCGGCGCATTTCGTTGTAGATTTTGGCAGCGGGATTGTCTTTATCGATAAACTTGCTCCCGTCAATGCAAATCAACTGGAGGGATGATATTAATCCCATTTCTTCCAGTTTGGCATGAAGGCGCTGGGGTAATTCGGCTAAATTTTCCGGTTCTACTTTATCCTCCTCACTATGCCAAGCGCGATAAAATACAGGATAGGGGAGGTTTTGGGCGCAATGCCAGATGACTTGGAAGGATTTCTCGAAGCGATCGAAGTCATTTTCATAAGCTTCATCGGATAAGCAATCTTTCAAAACACTCACGACAGGCGGCATCTGTTCTTCTGTGGTCAAAATTTTCCCCAAACTTTCTGCCGCTAGCCTGCGGGTATATTCAGATTCAGACTCGGCGATTAAATTGACTAACCCGGCGATTGCCTGTGGATTGCCCG
>NZ_JAJENT010000868.1:0-3887 GCF_035615515.1 Phormidium sp. CCY1219 | reverse complement strand
GCTCGCCGTTCTCACTGGCATCGATGCCAATACCCTCGGCGTGGAGGACTTCTTCACTGTCGGGTAATCCCGTAGGGTAAGTGCGAAACGCACTTACCCCCCCCAGATGGGATACAGTTAAGCAAGGGTGCAAACCTTCGCAGTCGCATTTATTGGGGGGGAGGCGGTAGCTCTGGAGAAACCTTCCCCCCTGGGGGAACGAGTTAAAACGTGCAAATTATTTTGCCTAAGTGCTTATCAATCTGCAATATTATTTTCTTCTAAAAGCTTGACAATTGCGGATTTTTATGGTATAATATATGTCGTTTAATCCAAAACCCTTTTTCACCCCAATCCACCAGCCGTAATCTTAGTCCGCGTAGGCGGACTTAACCTGCTAAGGCGCGATTTCAATCTCCCGCCTTTCAATTTTCTCACACTACTCTAGCGCCCAAAAATATGAGAATTGAGAATTAACAAAATTTGCAATTCTCAATTCTCAATTCTCTCACCGAAGTGCTTGCCGAACCATTAAAAGTGGTTGGCAATCAAGTGAGGAATTTCCTGGGGGTCTATTTTGCTATAGCGGGTTTTATCTGGCATGACAATCACATTCGGTCCGGCTTTGCAGCGTTTCATGCAGCCGGTGCCTTTAATCGTCACCGCATCGTCTAACCCATGATGGCGCAAATGGTCTTGCAGGGCGTCGCAGATTGCACTCCCGCCGCGCTTGCGACAAGCGGACTTTTGACAAACCAAAATCGAGGCTTTCTTTTTGCGGGGGGTTTTCTCTGCGTTGCCGTTAGTCTGAGAGTGAGAGCAATTGTCGGCAATCGGACAGTGGGGCGCGATCGCGCATTCTTCAGTTTCCTGGGGCGCTGACGATGCAGTTCCGACGGGCAGCACAATGCGATCGGCCTTTAATTTCACCTTACCGCTTTTCGGGTTGAATTTTTTCTCACCCTCAACCTGCACCCAGTCGCCGGGGGTCAAGCGCGCTTGCCATACGGCGCGTTCCTTTTTCGAGCAATCGAGCGTGATACAGCGTTCTCCGCGATCTGTGGAAAGACCGAATTGCTTGCCCGCCTTGCCTTTCTTTTTGCTGACAAAGCCGAGGAAGCGTCCTTCCAACTCGAGTTCTGACGTTTGTTTTTTAGACTTACCCATTGTTTCCTGTTCCTTGTGATGACTGTCCTAATCGTTCGATGACCCGCCCTTATCTGCTGTCGGGATACACCCCAATCCCAAACTTGCAGGGGCGATAAACCAGCGATCGCTGACTAATCCTGCCAGCAGCGTTCCAACCACTGGACTAACCTTGGGCGCGACATCTGCAACTGCTGCGAAACGCTCCAAAACTGTACCGCCGTCCCCGCATTTAAGGGAACTCGCAAGGGTTGATTCGCTTCGCACCAACAGGAAATCCCCAATTCCTGTAAGCGGCGATACATCTGCCACTTATTGCTGCCGTGAACTTCTAGCATCTGTCCGGTGTGTGATTTTTGCTCGGATGACTCCATGCGATCGCCCTCTAAACTGCAAAAAATTTTCAGTAACTAGATAGCGGCCTCCCCCTGTCGTTAATTTTTTTTTAACAATTTGCCGAGGCAAGCCGTTGTTCGGTCTTCATCAACCCTACCGCAAATGACAAAGATTCTCATCTGTTTTCAGCCGGAAATTCATAAAACTTTACAATAAGCCTCGGCTAGAAAAATGACTATGGCGGCGATCGCGCCTCAATCCAGCCGCCAGCGCCACGGCTAGCGTACTTGTAACCTCTCAACCCTGTCAAAATCTATTTTCATTATAACATATCCTCAGTAAACTATCAGCAACAGATGAATTACAGCGAGAAACAACCAAAGTAACAGATAAATAATTCACAATAGTTAACGATTCCCTTTCCCGGCGGAAAACTTTTGCCAGTTTGTATCCCAGGTACTTAACGCCAGAAAGGCGAGATGCTAGGCTCCTCTCATTAAGCAACAGTTGTTGCAAATGAGAGGAGAACCAAAACAATGGCTAAAATTCAGAGTGCCTTGCGCCCCTTTGGAGAAGTAGCAGACAATCCCCTGTTGCTCGATCGCGCCGTAACCGTGCCGGTGTGCGAGGGATTAAACGTCTTGTTGGCAAGCTTTCAGGGATTGTACCTGCAGTACCAAAAGCATCATTTTGTGGTAGAAGGAGCCGAATTTTACTCCTTACACCAGTTTTTCCAAGACAGTTACGAACAAGTGCATGAGCACATTCACGAAATAGGAGAGCGCCTCAACGGATTAGGGGGGATTCCCGCCGCCAGTTTCAGCCAGTTAGCGCAACTGTGCGAGTTCACTCTCGAACCCGATGGGTTGTATTATGCTCGCCAGATGGTAGAAAACGACTTGAGTGCCGAACAGGCGATGATTCAGTTATTGCGGCGACAGGCAAGCCAAGCGGAAAGCCTAGGCGATCGCGCGACCCGCTATTTGTACGAAAAAATTCTTCTAGAAACCGAAGAGCGGGCCTATCATCTGGCGCATTTCTTAGCCAACGATAGCTTAGTGGTTTCGGTCTAAGCTGTGGCGGTTGCTACAAGCTGTGAAATTTAAAGCAAGTCAACCTCCATAAATTAGGACAACCGCATCTTGTCCAATTCAGCAAGACAATAACCGGGGGGCAACCCGTGGCTCACCCAACCCGTGAGCGAGTTGCAGCCCTCGTGCCTGAGTCACCTTTGTGCATAGAACGCAATCCCAGAGGTAGAGCAGACAAATACTGCTCTGCCTTAAAAAATGGGCGGGGGAGAGTGGGAAATGGCGGGGGTTGAGGCGAAACGGGCGCGGGGGAAAGCGATCGCGCATCCCTCCGAATTGTGGTCAAACCCTGGCCTAAAAATTCCCCTGCGTCGGCGCAAGAGTTGCGGGGGGTTCGCCGCTACTGGATAAATTGATAGTTTTTTTCATTAAATTCGCCCTTTATCGGACAAAAATCTCCTCAATTCCGAGAGACAAGGGCGAGAAAAATAGAGAGATTGAGGCAATTCTGAAGAAGATGTCACAAAAATTCATCAAAAAAGACTTGCAATAAGTCCCGAATTCTGTATTACTGTTAACCATTGGCTTATTGAATATTTATTTCAATAAGGCCGAGACCCGTCCTAGAGGAGATAGCTTTCAATTGCCCACCCAAGCGGGTTTGAGCATGACTGATTCGGAGTTGATGCCCAATGTGGGCGAGCGAGGGGAAGAAAGCAGCCCCAGGCCCAGCCGGATGATGGCTCAAACCCCACCCCCACCGCAACATCATCCATAACCATCCAGCCGATGCAAGCGAACTATCATGGCCTTTTACACCGCCGCAGCACTCAAAAACGAACTTCAACAGAGGGGATTTCGCCTGACGCCCCAGAGAGAGAAGATATTGCGCGTTTTTCAAACCCTGCCCCAGGGCAAGCATCTGAGTGCCGAAGAACTGCGCTACTGGCTCGATCGCGAAGGAGAGAAAGTCAGCCTATCCACCATTTATCGAACCGTAAAATTAATGGCGCAGCTAGGGATTTTGCGGGAACTAGAATTTGCCGAAGGCCACAAACACTACGAACTGAACAAACCCTCAGAACACCACCATCATCTGGTATGCGTGCAATGCCACCAGACCATAGAATTCAAAAACGAAGCGATCGCCGAACTGTGCAGCGCCCAAGCCGAAGCCAGACAATTCGAACTGCTTGACTGCCAACTGACCCTGCATTGCGTCTGTTTGGAAGCAGTGCAAGAAGGGTGGCCCTACCTCCTGCCCGATAATTGGGTGTGTCCCAAAGCCCACAGGCCCCTGGGCTGAGACCGAAAGTTTACGTGACGTACTCCCGACGCCGACCGCTTAGGCGGTACGGCGCGGGCTTCTGGGCCGAGACCTTTGAGATCTGGGTT
>NZ_JAJENT010000867.1:0-1713 GCF_035615515.1 Phormidium sp. CCY1219 | reverse complement strand
GCTCCGCCTCCACCCTGATAACTCGTTCCCAGGCTCATGCCTGGGAACGGCCCTCCCGAGGCTCCGCCTCCACCCTGGATGATTATACACAAGCACCTCATCTAGCGGGCGATTGAAATCGCGCCTGGGCAAGCCAAGTCCGCCTACGCGGACTAATTATAACTCGTTATAACTCGTTCCCAGGCTCATGCCTGGGAACGGCCCTCCCGAGGCTCCGCCTCCACCCCGATGGATGACCCTATAGCACCTCTGGCCCGTAGGGTGCGTGACCCGCGCCACTCCATGCCAAGCGCCGGGGTCACGCACCGAACTCATTCCCCTAACAAGCGTTTAATCTCCTCCTCGGTAAACGGATTTTCTCCAGCACGCAAGGTATCGATATATCCCTGCACGATTTCTTTAGCCTCTTCATCCTCACTTAACTCAAGAAAGGTCTCAAACGCTTGAATCGCGCCTTCCGTATCTCCCGTGAGAGCTTTGGCGATTCCCAGATTGCCTCGATCGCCCGCATCGTTCGGTGCTAATTGCACTGCTTTTTCGCAGGCAGGCATCACTACCTCGGCCTCACCGCGCAAGCTACCATACCAACACAGATTATTCCAAGTTACCGCAGAAATTTCCAGATTGGCATCAAGTTTCTCCGCTGCGGTATAAGCCTCAATGGCCGCTTTATACTGCCGGTCTTCCGCCAACTGCTTCGCCTTGTCCGCTACAGCCGCCGCCGTAATTTTTCTCGCTTCCGCTTCCGGGTCTAGGTCGAGGGTGTTGTCCAGTTTCAAAGCGGCTTGGAATTTCTCAACCGCTGCATCTACGCGACCCTCGCGGGCGAGTTGTCTCCCTTGTTCCACTAATGCAGATGATGTGGCAATTTGGATGGCTTCCGATTCCGGGTCCAGGTTCAGGGTCTCGTCCCATTTCAAGGCAGCTTGAAATTTGGCGGCAGCTTCGTCAACTTTACCCTCACTGGCGAGTTCTTTGCCTTGTGCCACTAAAGCGGGGACGCCAAGTTTAGTGGCTTTCGCTTCTGGGTCCAGGTCGAGGGTCTCGTCCACACTTACCGCCTGTTGGAATTTGGCAATGGCTTCGTCAACTTGACCCTCCCCGGCGAGTTCTTCCCCTTGTTTCACTAAACTAGAGGTGGCAATTTCGATGGCTTCCGCTTCCGGGTCGAGGTCGAGGGTGTCGTCCAGTTTCAAGGCGGCTTGGAATTTCTCTCTCGCTTCCTCTACTTGGGCTGACCGGGCCAACTCTTCCCCTTGTGCTATCAAGGCGGGGACGGCAAGTTCTGTGGCTTTCGCTTCCGGGTCCAGGTCGAGGGAGTCGTCCAGTTTCAAGGCGCGGTTGAAGTGAGTCACGGCCCCGGAGAAATCGCCATCCCGGGCTAAAGCCTTGCCTTGACTCACCAAAAACTGTGCCGACTCGGTGGTACTCCAGGCATATTTTTGACAGGTTTCACCAGCATCGCGGGCGGTATCGGTTTCTGGGGCTACCAAAACCGGATGATACTGCAACTGATTGCAGGCCATTTGCAGCCAATTTTTCCAATCCCCCCCGTTCCACAAGCGCAGGGTGTTGTCCCCACTGCCACTGACGATGGTCTCGCCGTCCGGGCTGAAGGCTACGGCGCTGACCGAACTCTGATGGCCGCGCCAGGGTTCGCCGATGGGTTCCCCCTGGCGGGTCCACAAGCGCAGGGTGTTGTCCGAACTGCCA
>NZ_JAJENT010000866.1:0-11074 GCF_035615515.1 Phormidium sp. CCY1219 | reverse complement strand
GCGGGTGTTGTTGGTGTTAGACGAGACAGATTTGAGTTGAAACAGTTTGAACCTCTTTTGGGTAATGTGGACGGTTTACGAATCTGTCAGGGAAGCATCAATGCTTGATTAACGCTTCATTTATTACTTTAGCGCGTTTTTTCAGAAATGCAAGCGGATGACAATAAACTTTACAAAAAAAAAGTATTGACTTGCCTTTTTATGTACTTTTGTAAAAGCCAGAAACAGACAATGACCCTGAAAAGCTCAGGGGAAGGGAGATAGAAGCGATCGCATCAGAGTTGCCATTCCCCCGGCGAATTGAAGTAGGAAAAATTCCGAGAATTGCGGCGCAAACAAACAACACCCACCGAGCTAGCCGAGTGACTTCCTCTGGTTGCGAAGGTTTTGCAGATAAACCGAAATTAAAATTTCAGTTGCATTGCTGCCTTTCAGTCAGTTGAGGATATATCAGCCCGCATCAAGTGGGTGTTGTTGGGGTTAGACGAGACAGATATGAGATGTAACAGCGTGGAACCTCGATAAGTGAATGTGAACTTGGCTGTTTTAATCTGCCAGGGAAGCTTATCGCTTCATTTATTACTTTAGCTCCTTTGCGGAGATTTTCTCAGAAATGACAGAAAATGAAACAAAGGTTTACATAAAAGCAAGTTACTGCTGTAGCCGATGATGAAATTAGGTAAAGCGCCGGGGAAAACAACTCGGGTCTCCATCCCCCGAAAAGCGCTCTGTTGCCGTGGTTCTACGGTTTTAGAGGGAAGTTATCCCTGACGAGAAGGCGTCGGGAGTGAAAACCTCGGCGATCGCGCCGATACCTTCGTGGATCCGGCGCTTTTCCAAGTACAAAGCAGCAAATCGTTGTTTGAAAACACAGAGTATGAGTCAAGAAAAGATAGAGGGAAGTAGAGGAAAGATGGCAAGGTTATTGTCGCTGCAGAAAACGCACAACCAGAAACCGCGATCGCGCAAACCGGGGATATTCGGCTTAATTTGCGGCATCATTGCGGGAATGACCCCCACCGTAGCCGTTGCAGAGGCCCCAGGGATTTGTCAATCCAGACTAGAACCAGCGATCGCGCAGATTATCAACCGGCCCGAATTGAGACGATCGCGGTGGGGCATATTAGTAGAGACCCTCGACTCTGGAAGTAACCCCACCCTTTATCAAAAAGAGAGCGATCGCTACTTTATTCCCGCATCCAACGCCAAACTGCTCACCTCCGCCGCCGCCTTGCACCATCTCGGATCCAACTTTCGCATCCGCACCTCCGTGTATGGCAAAGACAGCACCCCCGGGAACCTGGAACACTTGCGGATAGTAGGGCGCGGAGACCCCAGCATTACCGCCAGCCAACTCGAAGCGATCGCCGAACAACTGCACAACCAAGGAATCGAGCAAATCGGACAAATCATCGCCGACGACAGCTATTTTCGGGGATTACCCTTCAACCCCAACTGGGAGTGGGAAGACGTGCAAGCCGGGTATGGCGCGCCGGTGAACAGCTTAATTTACAATCAAAACGCGATCGAGCTAAAAGTGTGGCCGCAGAACCAAGGAGACCCCTTGCGCGTCACCTGGGCCGATCCCCGCGAAGGCATGCGCTGGCGGATCGAGAACAATGCGATTACCGTTGCATCCTCGCAACCGGAATTTTTAGAAGTCGGGCGAGACTTTGCCACGCCAGTGATTCGCCTCAGCGGGCAATTGCGGGCCGGATCCGAACCGGAAGACATTTACGTTGCGACGCCTCATCCGGGCAACTTTTTTTTGCGACACTTTCGCGAAGCCCTTGCCAAAGTCGGGATTACAGCGGGACGAGGACTCGTCACCCACGAGGCGACGCCTTCATCCGCACAGCGAGAACTCGCCACCATTGAATCGCCGCCCCTATCGGAACTGGTGATGCAGGTGAATCAGAAGAGCAACAATCTTTATGCCGAAGTCTTGCTGCGATCGCTCGGTACCAATCCCGGAAACAAAGCCAAAAAAGCCCTACCCGAAGAAACCATCGCCGCCGGCTTGCAAGTGCTAGAAGCCGCATTAAGCGAAATAGGCGTGGATAGTGACAGTTACGAATTAGTAGATGGGTCTGGACTCTCGAGACAGAACCTCGTCAGTCCCGAAGCCCTAGTGCAAACCCTCAGAGCTTTTGCCTATTCTCCCAACAGCGAAATTTACCGCAACTCCTTACCCGTCGGGGGAGTCAGCGGTACCCTGCGATGGAGATTTCGCGACACCCCCGGCGAGGGGAAAGTGCGCGCCAAAACCGGCACCTTAACCGGCGTTTCCGCCTTATCGGGATACGTTCCCAATTCCGAGTACGATACCCTGATTTTTAGCATTATGGTGAATCAATCCGATCGCCGGGCGCGCCAACTGCGCCAAGCGATCGATGAAATTGTATTGCTGCTGACCCAAATGCGTCGGTGTTAATCCTTTTCGGCGGCGAGAGCGTTCTCGTTGCCAGGAAAGCGAACAGGGTTTGACCTTGCAGACGCAGCATCTAGCGTCTGTATTTTTTTTTCAAGATAGTATGGTGAAACAGGCTTTGCATTGATTGGGGTTGCAGGTAAAATCGAATTATTGCGCCACTGGATAAAGAATTAACATAAATTTATAAAAATTAACAAAGAAGGGAAACAGACAGGGAGCAAGATAGGGCGCAATGAATCGGTGCGGCGATCGCCTTTCAATGCCGATTATTCTCAGATCGAGCCTGGAATGCCAAGGGGATGGAACCGAACTGGGGTCAGCCACAGTGCATTTCCAGGTCAACTCAAGTTGAGCGATCGGAAATCCCCTTACCTGCCGAAAGCTTGAGGTCGGTTTAAGGTAAAAATAAGGGTGAACGAGAGATGCCCGTCAGCAACAAATCCTAGCCCAACAGCGCCGGGGTGGGTTGTGGGGTAGGACAGCAACAGTTCGAGGCGGATAAGCAAAAGAAAGGGTGAAATATGAACCGCATTTTGCTCGGAGTAGACGATCTACAGAAACGAAATCGACTGGCGCAGCAATTAGCCAGTCACTACGATATTTTGCAATTTTCCTCAAAAACTCAACGAAAAAGAGATGAAGAGAGACAAATAAAAAAATGGTTAAATGAATCGGCAAGCGGCCAGAATTGTATTCAAGCTTGCATTGTCGATAAACCGGGGTTATCCAGATATAAACTGCAACTGAGGGAGAGAAGAGAATTGCCCTTAGAGGCACAGTTTCCCGTGCTGTTAGTAGTAGAAGAGCGAGAACTGGAAAATTTGCGAAACGCAGAAGAAACAGAGGGAGAACATTACAGAGGTAAAGCCTTGTATGATGATATTATTATCGGCTCGGGGACTGCAGCGGAATTAAAGTATCGAATCGAGAAATTGTTGCGAGAGAGAGAGTTGGCAGCAAGCACCCTTTCCCGAGGAGAAAGCGGCATAAAAAACGACCGAACGGAGAGTGAAAAAGAAGCCAAGGCGTTAGAGAGGCAGAGGGAGACGGCAACCTTAGCCTCGCCTTGGAGAGGAAAGAGACGACGAGGAAAAAGAGGGAGTAGAGAGCCGCAGCAAAGGTCTAGAGTGCCGGTGCAACAACTCTTTCGCTTATTAGTGGAAGGGATTCGGGACTATGCGATCGTGCTGCTCGACGCTGAGGGAGAAATCATCAGTTGGAATAGAGGAGCAGAGCGGATTTTAGGATATCAAGCCCGGGAAATTATGGGAGAGCATTTTTCCAGATTTTATCCTCCAGAAGATATCCAAAGTAACAAACCGGAAAAAGAGCTGCAACTAGTTGCAACCGCCGGACAATGCGAAGATGAAGGGTGGAGAATTCGCAAAAATGGGGAGAGATTTTGGGCCAGCATGACGATCGCCGCTTTGTACGAAGTGGGTGAAGAATTAGTAGGATTTTCGGCAATTATCCACGACTTAAGCGATCGCAAAGCAGTAGAAATGGAATTGTGTTCCCTGAACCGCGCCTTAACCACCATTTGGGAATGCAACCAAGCAATGGTAAGAGCCACCCGAGAATCCGAACTGCTCGAAGAAATTTGTCGCATTATCGTTGAAACCGGCGGATATCGGTTAGCCTGGGTGGCATTTGCCCGCCCAGAAAGTGGGGGAGAAAGCGACATGCAAATTTTACAACCCGTTGCTTGTGCGGGAGATAGAGCCAACAATGGCTGCATGTTTGAGATCTGGGGGGATGAGGTAGAAGCAACCATCCGACTAACCAGCCAGAGCATTCGCAACGGAAAACCCTGCGTCGTGCAGAACATCGAAACCGATCCCAGATTGGAGCCTTGGCGCAGTGCGGCGATCGCGCGCGGGTTGTATTCCACCATTTCTTTGCCCTTAATTGGCAAAGGAAAAGCCTTTGGGGCATTGCAGATTTATGGGGGTATTACCAATGCGTTTGATGTTGCAGAAGTGCAGCTTTTAGAAGAACTGGCAAGCGATTTAGCCTATGGAATTATGGCCCTGCGCGATCGCGATCGCCGCCAGAAAGCCGAAGCCGCCCTTACCAAAAGCGAAGAGCGCTATCGACAATTAGTGGAACTCTCCCCAGAAGCGATCGTAGTACACAGCCACGATAAAATCAGCCTAATCAACACAGCGGGAGCCAAACTCCTCGGTGCGGCGACCCCAGCAGAGCTAATCGGGCGATCGATGCTCGATTTCGTTTCCCCGGGAGATTCCCAACTGCGCCACTTGTTGCAGCAAGTGCAAAAGCAACAACAACCCCTTTCATTCGTGGAAGTGCAGTTAATTCGCCGAGATGGAACCATCGTACCCGTAGAACTTGCCGCCACACCCTTAGGGGAAGGAGGAGGGAGAAAAGATTTGCTCGTCGTAGCCAGAGACTTGAGCGATCGCAAACGAATGGAAGCCGCATTGCGCCACAGCGAAGAACTGCATCGGATCGTCTTAAGCAACATTTCCGAAGCCGTGTTCATTACCGATAATCAAGGTGGATTTACCTATATTAGTCCCACAGTGTCCGCGATTTTTGAATACTCAGTGCAACAAGCGTATAAAACCGGCAATATTCGGAAATTATTAGGGGATAAACTGTTCGATGCCCACCATCTTGCCCGAGTGGGAGAAATTCACAACATCGAGCGGACGATTCGTGGAAAAAGCGGGAAAAAGCATACCTTACTCGTGAGTGTAAAGCGAGTCAAAATCGATCGCGGCACCGTGCTTTATACCTGTCGCGACATCACCGAACGCAAACAAGCAGAAGTGGCATTACGCGCCAGCGAAAACCGATTTCGCACCACTTTTGAAGGCTCTCCCATTGGCATGAGCCTGTTGAACTTGGAAGGAAGATTTATCGAGAGCAACGCCCAACTGCAGGAAATGCTGGGATATCGACAAGAAGAGCTTTCCCGCAAACGCTTTGCCGAGATTACCCATCCGGAAGATATTGGCGCGAGTCATAAACTGTTTCGAGAAATGCTGCGCGCTCAGCGCGATCGCTACCAAGTGGAACAGCGATATATCAGTGCCAATGGCAGTTGGGTGTGGGTGCGAGTCAGCGTTTCTGCAATTCGGGAACGCTTATCTGCCCCCCAATTTGCGATCGCCTTAATTGAAGATATCAGCGAACGCAAGCAAGCGGAAGAAGAACTGCGCGTGCATCGCAATCATTTAGAAGAATTGGTAGCAGAACGCACGGCGGAACTGACCCGCACCTTGGAACGCCTGCAAGAAGAAATCCGCTATCGCGAACAAGCACAAGAGGCGTTAATTCGCGTCACCCAAGCGGTGGAAAGCACCAGCGATGCGGTAGCGATGACCGATATGACCGGGCGATCGATTTATCACAACCGTGCCTTTTTAGAGTTATTTAACTATAGCGTAGAAGAACTGAATGCCGGAGGCGGTCACGGGATTTTGTTTCGCGATCGCGCGGTTTGGGAACAGGTATTTGGCAAAATTCGCTGGGGCAAAAGCTGGAGTGGAGAAGTGCAAATGCGATCGCGCAATGGCTCGATGGTGTCGATTTGGCTGCGCGCCGATGCGGTGAAAGATGACAACCATCAGCTTGTGGGATTAATCTGCGTTCATACCGACATCACCAAACGCCTGCAGGCGGAAGCAGCATTGCGCGAAAGCGAAGAGCAACTGCGAACTCTGATTAATGCGATGCCCGATATTGTCTGCTTTAAAGACGAACGCGGCGGGTGGTTAGAAGCCAACGATGCCATTTTAAAAATCTTTGAGCTAGAAGGCAAAGACTATCGCGGACTCACAGACGCTCAGCTTGCCGAAATGAGTCGGTCTTACAGCGAGGCATTTTTCTACTGCGAACGCACCGACGAACAAGCCTGGAAGAAAGGAATACTTTCCCATGTGGAAGAAGCCATCGGGAGCGTGAATGGCATGGCGCGCATTTTTGATGTGATTAAAGTGCCGTTGTTTCACGCCGACGGCACCCGCAAAGGATTAGTGGTGTTGGGGCGCGACATTACCGAACGCAAAAAAGCCGAAAAGGAATTGTTGCGCTTGGCATCGATTGTGGAGTCGTCGGATGATGCGATTATCGGCAAAACTTTAGAGGGAATCGTGTTGAGTTGGAATGCCGGTGCAGAGCGGATTTATGGGTACACTGCTTCGGAGATGAAGGGACAATCGATTTCCCGGTTGGTATTGCGCGATCGCCAACATAGCGAGTTGGGATTATTTGAAAGAATTCAGCAAGGAGCGAGTATCGATCATTATGAAACCGTGCATTTGCGTAAAGATGGCTCGCAAATTCACGTTTCCCTGACGATTTCTCCGATTAAAGATCCTGCCGGACGGATTACCGGCGTGTCCACCATCGCCCGGGATGTGACCGATCTCAAGCGGGTGGAAGAGGCGCTCGAGAGCCTGCGCCATCAAAATGAGTTGATTTTGAATTGTGCCGGGGAGGGAATCTGCGGCATGGATGCTCAGGGAAAGACCACATTTGTTAACCCGGCGGCGGCGAAAATGTTGGGATATCCTCCAGGAGAGTTGTTGGGTGCGCCCCTGGGGATGATTTTACACAAGCCACTGACTCGGGGATCGGTGGGGCGCGATCGCCCGAGGGAAAATGCCCTCGGCGATCGCGAACCACGGGCCGCGTCCAACCCCCAGCAGCTCGCGATCGCCGGGGATGTAGAAACCCCTGAGATATTGGCCTCTCCTTTATATGGGGCGATTCGCGATGGCGCAGTTCATCAGGGAGCCAATCAGGTGTTTTGGCGCAAGGATGGTTCTTGTTTCCCGGTGGAATATATCACCACTCCGATTCAAGAGCAAGGAAAAATTGTCGGGGCCGTGTTGACGTTTAAGGATATCACCGAACGCCTTGCAGTGGAACGGATGAAGGATGAGTTTATTTCCGTGGTCAGTCACGAATTGCGAACCCCCCTCACCTCGATTCGCGGCTCTTTGGGGTTGCTGGCGGGGGGCCTGCTCACCGCTCGCCCTGAAAAGGCATCGCGGATGTTGGAAATTGCGGTTTCCAATACGGATCGCTTGGTGCGGTTGATTAATGACATTCTGGATTTGGAGCGGATCGAGTCAGGCAAGGTGACGATGGTCTATCAACTCTGCAATGCGGCTGACTTGATGCTTCAAGCAGCCGATGCATTGCGTTCGATGGCGATGCATGCCGATGTTCGCTTATCGGTGACGCCGTTAGATTTGTCCCTCCAGGCAGACCCAGATCGGATTTTTCAGGTGTTGACCAATTTATTGAGTAATGCCATTAAGTTTTCTCCTGAAGGAGAGACGGTTTGGCTGAGTGCGGCGATCGCGCCGAGGGCAGAATCCATTGCCTTTCCCGAATCTTGCCAGTCCGAGAGCACCGTGGCGACCCTCGACCCGCGATCGAACCGTGACTCGGACCGTTGCTCTGCCCCGATGACGCAGCCCACGGTGTGCTTTCACATCCGCGATCGGGGCCGGGGCATCCCCCCAGAAAAGTTGGAATCGATTTTTGAACGGTTTCAACAAGTCGATGCATCCGACTCGCGCAAAAAGGGCGGCACTGGCTTGGGATTGGCCATCTGTCGCAGTATTGTGGAGCATCATGGAGGTCGCATTTGGGCCGCCAGCGTCGTGGGTGAGGGCAGTTCGTTTTATTTCACCTTGCCTTTGCACGAGGAAAATTTATAATTGTTAATTCCAGCGGCTCTCGATGCTCAATGCCCTTCCGCAGAAGGGATCGGTAGCTCGGTCCGGGGGACGCCGTTGACCGAGAGTCTGGAAAATCCGGGTTCGGCGCTACACTCGGTTGTCAATTACCAATTTTCAATTCTAAACCCTCGGTTTTAGTCAGACGAGGCGACGCTTGGTACTCGAAAAAGTTAATATAAGAAGAAATCCTGCTTATCAATGTAGGGGAGCGAGCCAGCAAGGCGCGCGTTTTTCGCTCAGCCATAAGGAGCGATCGCTCCTTATGGCTGAGGGTATGATTTCCAGCTATTGGCGATCGCGGTGTACGGCTGCCCGAGGCCGCTGTGTTTTCAATCCGCGAGTTTTAAAGATAATAAAATCGATTTTTGAGAATTTTTATTTTCAGTTGTCCGCACCCTCCCGAAGGAGGATAAGAATCCCACCGTGAGTTCCAAACGTATTTTAGTTATCGATGATGAAGATGATATCCGAGAAGTGGCTCAGCTCAGCTTAGAGATGGTCGGCGGCTGGGAAGTCCTGACCGCCAGTTCTGGCAATGATGGAATAAAATTAGCCCAAGCCGAGCAACCGGATGCCATTCTGCTCGACGTAATGATGCCGGATATGGACGGTCCTGCCACCTTTAAAAAGCTGAAAGCCCATCCGCGCACCGAGAACATCCCCGTGATTTTACTGACGGCAAAAGTCCTCTCCGCTGACCAGCGCAAATTTTCCGAACTTGGGATTACTTCTGTGATTGCCAAACCGTTCGAGCCGATGAACCTAGCCGCTCAGGTCGCTCAAACCCTGGGTTGGTCCACATAATTTCCCGCCGCCAATCCCACCAGCTTGCTCGGCGAGTCAAAAGCGCAAAGGAGAACGAAAGGCGGGATAAGTGCCAAGCGTTCGATGGTTGTGCCCAGACTCGCCATTTGCATTTTTTGACCGCCGGGAAGACCATCGGATCTGCCCTGCAAAATCACAGAGGCTCCAGGGTTATTAGATCCCTATGGGAGGAAAACGGTTTTTATGAAGTTGAGTTAAGTTTTTTAACAATTTACTTCACAAATTCTTCACAACCTGGCTTTAGTATCTCAGATGACTGACAGGATTGAAGTAGCTGATTATAGTTGATTCAGTTGTCCAACCTTTGAAATACTGGCAGGATTGCATGAAGCTAGCAGAACAGATTGAAGAGGCGTTTACCTCTTACTTGGAAAAGTTGGGAGTGGCTTGGTGGGTAGAAATTGTTACTGCCGAACCCGCCTGTACGTACTACTTCGGTCCGTTTATGAGTGCCAAGGAAGCGGAACTCTATCGGGGGGGATACGTGGAGGATTTAGAGGGCGAGGATGCTAGAGGTATCGCCGTTTACATTCATCGGTGCCAACCGAAACAGCTAACGGTTGCCAGTGATTTGTAAACCGATCGCAAAGCACAGGTTGAGCAGGAGGGGAGCAACCAGAGCGCGATCGGGCATCCCCTTCCAGCAAGTCGCGCTTTTTTAATATTTTTTTAAGGTGGAGGTACTGGGTAAAAGTGCTTGGGGGTTGCCAGACCATATTACAGAGAACTCCGGCGGTTTTGTGGCCCCATATGTTACGGATTATTACTGGCAACCGAGAGTGTCTATTCCAAAAAAACTTTAGAGATTTCGTCGATCCCTAGCCTTTTCTTCACGGCATCTTCACATTCATATTTTAACTTCAACTATAGAGCGAATGAAGCTCCGAATCGTTGAGAAGAAAAGCCAGGAGTAGAAACCTATGCCCGCTGCCTACCTCACTCTCCTAACCATTTCGATGGGATCCGCCTGTGTTTATCTCCGAGCCTCTGCAGATATCCCCTTCGTACTCGCGGCATTAACGGCGGTCGTTTGCTTTATTTGGGGTTTTGCTTTAGCGCCTTGGATGGTTCAGTTATTGATTGTCGGATTATTAATTGGTTTCGATAAACTCTACTTATCCAACGCAGGAAGCTTGCGCCGGAACTGAAAGAAGGTGGCCCGCGAGCATAGATGCCACCGTTTGATTTCGCTTCATGCCCTTTCTCTATCGTTGAAATTTTTCGTTAATCCGAAACCAATTGGGAATTATGTTTAACAATACTGCCAACCACTGTCCTTGTTGTTCTAGTCAGTTGCTGCGCCACGCTCGCCACAGTGGTGTTTATTGGTTCTGTCCGCATTGCTGGCAAGAGATGCCAGATTTACTCTCTGCCTCGGTGCAACCCCGTGCATACCGACAGCAGCTCGATCGCTTGGTGGAGTTGCCCAGTGCCCCGATGCGCGATCGCGCCATGCCAGAGCGCGAAATTGCCTAGTGTCCACAGAATCAGTCCGTGGCAGGAAAAATAAATAACATTTCAAGAGACACACCTTTTGCATTCGGTCCGGGTTGTGTCTCTATTAATTGGCGAGATGGGATCCGCTACAGAGGCAGGTAAAGTGGGTGGGGGGAGCGAACGGCGATCGCCCCAGAGAATCTCTGCACAGAGTTGAACAAAACCAGTGCCGCATTCCCCCACATCGCTAACGGTAGGTGTTGCTCAACGAACGGCAGCAACTAATTATCGTAGCCTTGATTTCGATGGAGTGTTTCAGAACAGAAATGGTGAAACTTAATCAAGGCAACCGCATGAGCGCAACTCCTGAATCTTGTCGCTATAGTCATCACCTTGCGCTAAACTATGGCTATGCGAACCAAGAAGCCAACCAAAATCATTCGTACCGACAAATGGACGCTGAATCCAACGACGAAACAGCGAGTGCTGTTTGGAGAAACGATTCAGGTCTATTGTCGGCTGTGTCGGTATTTGATTGGCATTGTGTTTACGCCTTGCCCTGAGTTAGGGCGGCTGTGCAACAGTCAGGAACCCCATCCCTAAAGGGAGGGGCTTGGTAAGACTTTATTTTCCCAAGCTCACCTGACCAGAAGAC
>NZ_JAJENT010000865.1:0-344 GCF_035615515.1 Phormidium sp. CCY1219 | reverse complement strand
GCGGGTGTTGTTGGTGTTAGACGAGACAGATTTGAGTTGAAACAGTTTGAACCTCTTTTGGGTAATGTGGACGGTTTGCGAATCTGTCAGGGAAGCATCAATGCTTGATTAACGCTTCATTTATTACTTTAGCGCATTTTCTAGATTCTGCAAGGGAATGATAAAAAACTTTACATATTTTTTCGACTGTTGCTACTAGCGATAAGCTCCATTTCCCACCACCGGGGAATTACAAGCCACACTGAGCAATTTTGCAAATCCCTCGGCGAAAAAATCCCCCCAAAACAAACAACACCCAGCCGTACTGGCTGAGTGATTTCCGCTTATTCATAGATTCTCTTTGG
>NZ_JAJENT010000864.1:0-1831 GCF_035615515.1 Phormidium sp. CCY1219 | reverse complement strand
ACTTCCTGCAATCGTTAGAGATAGCACGAGAAATTGGGGACAAACCGTGGGAAGGTAACGCCCTCAACAACCTGGGAAATGTTTACCTAAGTCTGGGAGAATACGCTGAAGCGGAGCAATACTTCCTGCAATCGTTAGAGATAGATCGGCAACTCGGCGACAAAGCGGGGAAAGCCGCTACCCTCAACAACCTGGGAAATGTTTACCTAAGTCTGGGAGAATACGCCGAAGCGGAGCAATACTACCTGCAATCGTTAGGGAATAAACGAGAAATCGGCGACAAAGCGGGGGAAGGCACTACCCTCGGCAACCTGGGAAATGTTTACGAGAATCTGGGAGAGTACGCCGAAGCAGAGCAATACTACCTGCAATCGTTAGAGATAGCACGGGAAATTGGGGACAAAGCGGGGGAAGGCGGTGCCCTCAACAACCTGGGAAATGTTTACCAGAGTCTGGGAGAGTACGCCGAAGCGGAGCAATACTTCCTGCAATCGTTAGAGATAGCACGGCAATTCGGGGATAAAGCGGGGGAAGGCAATGCCCTCAACAACCTGGGAACTGTTTACCTAACTTTGGGAGAGTACGCCGAAGCAGAGCAATACTACCTGCAATCGTTAGAGATAGCACGGCAATTCGGCAACAAAGCGGGGGAAGGCAATGCCCTCAACAACCTGGGAATTATCTATCTAACTTTGGGAGAGTACGCCGAAGCGGAGCAATACTACCTGCAATCGTTAGAGATAGCACGGCAACTCGGCGACAAAGCGGGGGAAGGCAGTAGCCTCGGCAACCTGGGAACTGTTTACCAGAATCTGGGAGAATACGCCGAAGCAGAGCAATACTTCCTGCAATCGTTAGAGATAGCACGGGAGATTGGCGACAAAGCGGGGGAAGGCAATGCCCTCAACAACCTGGGAAATGTTTACTCGAGTCTGGGAGAGTACGCCGAAGCCGAGCAATACTTCCTGCAATCGTTAAAGATTGCACGGCTTCTCGGGGACAAAGCGGGGGAAGGCAACACGCTCAACAACCGGGGAGTTGTTTACGACAAACTCGGACAGTACGACAAAGCAGAACAAGACTTTTTGGCAGCCATTGAAGTGCGAGAACAATTGCGTCCCGGGTTAACCGACGCGCAAAAAATTTCCCTGTTCGAGCAACAGAAATTAACTTACGAACTGCTGCAAAAAGTCCTGGTTGCCCAGAATAAAACCGATACCGCCCTGGAAATTTCCGAACGAGGACGCGCCAGAGCATTTGTGGAATTGCTCGCTCAACGACTTGCGGATACCCCAGATAATGCTCTCACCGTCACCCCTCCCGACCTCGCACAAATCAAACAAATTGCCGCCGCCCAAAATGCCACTATCGTGCAATATTCCTACATTCGGGAAGGTTTTCTGGTGGGAAACGTGGAGCGATTGGTCGAATCGGAACTATATATTTGGGCGATCGAACCCACGGGGGAGGTAAGCTTCCGTCGCACTGACCTCAAACCCTTGTGGCAAGAGCAAGATACTTGGTTGGCGAAAGTAATTGCCGATGCCCGTTGTTTCGATAACCAGGTCTGTCGTCAGAATATCACCGTTGCTCAAAGTGTTGATGGAACCACGGAAGTTCGCAGCGAAGGGTCTTTTACCTTCAATCAGCAGGTGGCACAACAGCAAATTCGTCCCACCGCGCAACGAGAGAACCGGGAATTACACCAACTGCATCAACTGTTAATCGCACCCATTGCCGATTTACTGCCCACGAACCCCACGGATAAAGTCATCTTCGTTCCCCACGACTCTTTATTCTTAGTACCTTTTCCCGCCTTGCAAGATGAGAA
>NZ_JAJENT010000863.1:0-4241 GCF_035615515.1 Phormidium sp. CCY1219 | reverse complement strand
CAAGCAGTGCATTGCATATAAGTCCTGCCTCGCCCCTCGGATTCATTGTAGGCGATCGCCCCAGGGATTGTCAACCCAGAATTTTTGCTTGATGGTTCAACATGAGAAGATAAGCAGATTGCGGAAAAATAGTCATCTGTCCTTTGGGATTAGTCCTTTGTGGAAGTACCCACCACTCATGACTAATGACTATCAACCAACAACCAATGACTAATGACTACGGGAGTAACGTTAGCCACCTTGCAAATTAGTTGCGGCGATTGCCCAACATCGGTATCGAGTCTTGGAGGAGAATATTCTCTAAAGCGCAATTGAATAGTTTCTCTCGAGCGTCAAACAAGCAGTGCATTGCACACAAGTCCTGCCTCGCCCATCGGATTCATTGTAGGCGATCGCCCCAGGGATTGTCAACCCCCAATTCTTATTCGATCGCCCAACATTAGCAAATCAGCAGATTGAGGAAAAATAGTCTTTTGTGGTTCATCCAGTTAATTCTAGTGGGAGTTAGTGCCAGGGGTGATTGAGGTTCCACGGGAGTAACGTTAGCAACCTTGGAAATTAGTTGGCGATCGCCCTAGTTAACTTAGTGGATTGACGAGAAAGGACTAATCTTGTCGGTGAAGCGCAATTGAATAGTTTCTCTTCTCAAAATGCAAGCAATGCATTGCACATAAGTCCTGCTTGGCAGATCGACTTTATTGCATTCTAGACGATCGCCCCAGGGATTGTCAACCCCCAATTCTTTCACCACTCAATTTAACCACAGGAAAAATGACCAATGACTAAGGACAAACAACAAAAATAATCTTTGGTAGGTTCATTGAAGTAATGCTGGTTGGAAGTTAGTACCGGGGGTGATTGACATCCGAGTTAAGTGGCGTAAGTTGAGTAGAGTAAGGGCGTAAAGTGATTTGCTAACTCCTTTTACCAACAATCAACAACCAACAAGCAACAACCAATGATTAATGACTAATGACTAATGACATTAAATCACCTTAACGCCCTCCTGTCAATCGCCTGACTTCCAAGGGTTAAAGAGAATTCTATAATATCCGCGCGTTTCGCTGCAATTGGCGCAATATTTTCCTCCAAACCGCCCAGAGAATGTAGGATATTGAACTTTGCAACATACTGCGCCACATACCGCCAAACTGGGGAAGTGGGGTAGCGAGAAATATGGAAATAGATGTAATCGAATAATTCCTCAAGATAGAGTAAATAGTTGTTGACAGATTCTGCATTTGAGAAACTACGAGGAATAGAGAGCATAAATTGCCAGAAGTCCTTAAAGAACCACTTGGGAATTGCAGTTCCTTGATAATCAAAGGGTAACTGATGCGCTGGATAGTATAGCATCGCCGCCAACAGATAGCGAATTTTGTCTGGAGTGGACAACCCTTTAGCGAGATTAGTATTTAACTTCTCGATTAAAGTGATTTCGCTGTCAGTAGCGGGTTCATTTTGAACGCCCATTTGCAGTAAGATGCGATGGTCATTACCTACACCACTGCGATAGGTCATTTCCAGGCGATCGCTTCGGGTATTCAACCAGCGATCGGCGATTTGTTTTCGCAGAGGACATAAATTCATCGGTGTCCAATTTCCCACCTTATTATCCCGCAAAATTGGTTCGCTATCCCACGGGTTGAAAGGAACTAGCTTTTGCGCGCCCAAATTCGGACGCCAAAACTGTTTCCCATCTTCATTCAACATGCAAGCTACAAACGAAAATGTACTGTTGGAAATTCCGACAACATCGCAATGAGTCAACAGATAGAAATCCGGATAAAACTCTGCTTCGGGCAATTTAAGCCCTAAAGTGTTCGCCGTCACGGGATGATAGTCGGAAAACTCAGAAACTACATTGTCCAAATCATCGCTAGCGACAAACAAAACAGGATTTTCCAGCGTTTGCCACAATGAACTTAACCACTCCTTATACCATTGAATCGGCGTGACGAAAAAGTAGGAAAATCCATAGTCTTTCCGACGGATATGCAATCCGACTACTGTTTTCCCTTGGGCGCGCAAGCGATTTAATGCTGGCGTAAGTTTAGACTCAATTTCTGGTATTGGCTGAAACAGGCGTTTAAACGCTGCCTTCTGTGAAGCATAGTAGCGAGTATGGAACTGAAAATAACCCCAAATATCCACATCTTTGAGTGGAGATTTAGCATTCAAAATCGGCGATTCAGCAATCTGCTTGCTTCTATCCCGAATTTCGGGTAAAATCCGGGAAATCGGCGGGTCTTGATGGCCAAATAACCGCTGTCCGATCCACTCAGGAGTTTCCACGCGCAGGTGATGTTTGCTGGCGTAGAGTTTCAAAAATGCATACTGAAACAGTTGATTGGCAAATCGCCCATTACTCCCCAAAGTGGACATTGTAATTCGAGAAATTGTTGCCAATTGTGTATTTTCGGAGTTCTCTGCTTTTGCAGAGTATTTCCCTAAAGAGTAATCGGTGGTTGCTGTGGAGAAATGCTTTACTTGTGTATCTGGGAAGGGTTGAGGGTTTACCTGATAATAAAGCTTGCGAAGGGAATTTGCCAGGGGGTTTAGGTCTAAAGTGTCCGATAAGACAGTGGTGCAAAATTCGGGAACAGCAAGGGTGTAGTTGAAGCGGTGAATGTTGCTTGCTAAAGCACTAGTCATTTCGGGGAAAGGACCGGGAACATCATGTAGGATCGCCACTCCTTTATCGCTTAATAAGGAATGCGCCAGTTCTAAGGCTAAATTGCGAATAGGCCATCCGGAATAAGTACGTCCTTTTATGGTTACTTCGTCTTGGCGATCGCCGGCATCGATAAAAATAATATCAAAATAACCCCTCCCGTACTTTAGCGGATATTCCACATAGCTTAAAATTTCTTCCTCGGTCCAACAGTGTCCCTCGAAATATGCCTTTCCCTCATAACTTGTGACGTCAATGAGTTGATAATCAATGTCTATCTCTTCCCTCGCTGCTTCCCACACAGAGGCAAATGTATGATACCACTCCTCATTATCTTCAATCGAAACAACTTGCTTGCAGATTAACGAGGCAATAAATTGCTCGCTGTTGCACCCCGGTCCATACTCAAGCACTCTCAAAGGGCGGCGTTTCAGGCGATATTGCTGGACAATCGCATAAGGCAATATCCATTTAAAACTGTGAACTTCTTCATTCGATCCATACTGCACCAAATGTTTGGCAAATTCGCGAGGAAAATCTACATAAGGTTGACAGAGTTGTTCTAGATTAATCTGCTGGACAAGTTGGGCATTTTTGCAGAGAATTGCATTACCCACATGAGAAATCGGGTGGAATATTTCGGCAAAATTCTCAATCTCTGCAATCGAAAATGATTTAACCACCGGCAAATGCCAGTCAATCAGCAAAATCCACTGATATCCGAGGGATTTCAGAATTTCTAAAGAGGCGATCGCGCTATTAAAATATTTCATTGTCCACCCGCCCTGCTGACTTTGGCGAGACCCACCACCACCATACTCAAACTGTACGATATCCGGAAGTTGTGCTGGGGCAATTTCTCTCAATCCCTGAATAATTGCCAATTCACTTCCTTCCGTATCTAACTTCAAAATAGAAACTCGTTCGATTCCCCATTTTTGCAGCAGAGATTTGAGGGTGAAAGAAGGTACTTGCACGCGGGGGGAAGATGTTTCGCTCAACCCTGGAGAAGCAATATCTAAATCCAGTCTTTCTTTCCCCTGGGTCGTAACTCCCCACCAATCTGGATTTAAGGAATTCAAGTTAATATTGCGATCGCCTTCATATTCGCCCAAATAAAGCGTCACCGGACCATCTTTGTCGCTAATCGCTGCTGCTTCTAAAGGTACCTGAAACTGCTGACAACTCCGTACTAAATCATCCGTCGGCATCGGTTCTACCGCCAGAGTGGGAAAACCCCGCTTCACAAAATCGACAAAATAATACTCTTGCGTTCCCACACCAATCTCGATCGCCGCCCCTTGGCGGTTTGGATCTAAAATGGTGGCAAATGTGGTGAGTAAATGTCGGGAACAAGCTTCGTACTTCATCAGGTTAACTCCAGGCGATCGCCAGCTATTGTAGCATTCTAGTGTGAGTGGTCATTAGTCATTAGTCATTAGTCATTAGTCATTAGTCATTAGTCATTTGTCATTAGTCATTTGTCATTGGTCATTAGTCATTTGGCTATGCGCGCGAAATTGTTGCCCGAAGCGGTTGACAAAAAAAGCGGTAGGGGGTAGAATGA
>NZ_JAJENT010000862.1:0-9917 GCF_035615515.1 Phormidium sp. CCY1219 | reverse complement strand
TTTCTCATACGATATCGAGACCGCTCGTTTCCCTTCGGGGGTAATGGCTACTGCCCATACCATGTCACTATGCCCTTTTAGAGTGGCCAGTTCCGTTCCGGTCTCCAAATCCCACAGTTTCAGGGTTGTATCATCCGATGCCGAGACCGCTTGTTTCCCGTCGGGGGTAATGGCTACTGCATTTACATCGTCACTATGCCCGGTGAGGGTGGCCAGTTCCGTCCCCGTCTCCAAATCCCACAGTTTCAGGGTTTCATCATAGGATGCCGAGACCGCTCGTTTCCCGTCGGGGGTAATGGCTACTGCTTCTACCCCGCCACTATGCCCAGCGAAGGTGCAAATCAGTGGCCCCCCTGGAGGGGTGAGGTTAGCGGTGAGAGGACGAAACCAGGGTTTTCCACGCCATTGTTTCGCCTGCTCCAATAGGGCAACAATTTCAGGCTGAGAAAAGGACAACAACCGCCCCAGCAATTGCTCCGCCAACTTAGTTTGATCCTGCTCTAAAAGATGAGCCGACAACCGCAACGCCCCCTGAATCAGCCCTAACCCCCCTTCCTCCCCTCCCAACCCCAACGCCAAATCAAAATCATTCAGCAGCGCAACAACCCCCACCGCACCTAACTTCTGCTCCAAAAACCCAAAATCCGTCAGCCAAGCCCGCAACCGCTCAACTTCCCCCACATCGGCAAAATAACTCGGTTGGTGGCGCAACAAATGTAAACGCTTTTCCGAGTCCTGCTCCCTCAACCATTGACCCAAAGCCGTCATCATAGCGGCGCTCCTTTGCTGAAATTGTCAGCAATGCGGCGTTTGATATCCTCCAAATTCACCCCCGACTCCTCCGCCTCCTCTTGCAGAAAATCACTAAAAGAGGCATGATAAATCGTGTAGCGCGTATCTCCCGCCACCTGTTGTAACCGCAAAAACTGCTCCCATTCCCGCAAAATCGGTCGCAGTTGATATTCTGCCAACTCCGTCAACTCCGCCAACAACCGCCGAGACACCGCCTCCCGCAGCAGCGACAACACATAAATCGTGCGAACTTTATCAATCGGGAACGGGTCAGCCATCATGCCCATCAATCGCCAATGTTTCCGATAATATCGCCGCAACCCTTGCGGTAAACTTTCCAGACTTTCACTCTTATAAATTCCGTTTTCAATGTCATTTAAAACATAGCGCAAATACATGAAGTTATGCACCCCTTTAATCGGGTCAGCACTTCTATCCACCAGTGTCCCTAAAAACTGCTCTGAGCTTAACTGACGAGATGTTACCCACTCCTGAATCTGAGGACTTCGCCCATAGCGTTTCTCGGCATAACGTCGCGCATCCTCCGCACTTTCTGCTGGATACTGCATTAAATCAAACCTGGTCAAATAGTCAGTTAAGGGGAGGTCTAATTGTTGGGGACGTTTGCTGAGAATAAAATAGACCTTATCCACCAAAGAATCGGGCAAATAGAGCAGATTACTCCCCTTACTTTGCCCGGTTGCATCCACTTCATCTAAGGCATCCACTACCACCACTAATTTCTTACCGGGGGCGAGTTTATTCGCCGCTTCTGTCAATAAACGGGCTAAAACATTGCCATCTTCGGTAGCCCTTGCCGGTAGGGGGGAATAATTTAAGTTATAGCCGTGAATCAGTTGGGTGCAGATATTTTCTAGGAACTGTGCCGGGGTGACAATGCCTTGGGATTGAATATTAAAATGGGTGAGACAACCCCCGCCCAGTAACTGCACCAAGCGCGCCATAATTGCGGTTTTTCCAACGCCCGGGTCAGCTTCTAGGACAAAATACCCTTTAGGTTTTTGCTGTAAAAAATCCCGAATTGCCTGGAAAACAAAACGCCGCCCGACAAAATCCTGCGTTCTTTCCTCAATGATGGCGGTACAATCTTGGGAGAGGGGAAACTGGGGTTGAGTGGTGTCTAAGTATTGCTGAAACGCTTGCCGAAATTGAGCCAATTCATCCCGAATTCCGGTTTCTAATTGCTGCAAGGCGTGACAAATATCTTCACGGGTGGCGAGTTGGGGTAAATATTGTTGAATTTCGGTAATTTTTGCCAACGTCGCCCCGTGGAGGTCAAATAACATCCCCACAAAGGCTTTCCCGCCGTTGTTGGCATCGTCTTTCAGGACTTGGCGGAAGTGTTTATTGAAGTTAAGGGCTAATTCCGCCGCCAAATCGGTGATGACATCTTGATAACTCTCCGGGGTATCTCCCAAAACCCCTCTCTCACATCCCTGTTGGAATAACCAGGTGACCACCTCCTGCCATTCCAGTTCGGGTAACACCTGATACTCGGTAAACTGTTCCGGTGGTTGGCTGAAAATCTGATAGAGTTGGTCTTCCTGGAGGGTTTCAAACAGGTTCAGGGTTTGGGCTTGTTCGGCCCATTGCACCCAATATTCCTCGATTTTATCGCCAAATTTATCTAAGGATTCCTTGTCGGAATAGTTGGGGCTGATTTTTTCGGTCAAGGCTTTGGCTACGGTGCGTCCTGCCGCTTTGGCGATATCTTCATTCCGCAGGACCTCGCTACTCTGGCGGAATCGCTCAATTACTGTGCCTAAATTATTGCCAGTCATCCCCGCGAAAAAGTTAGAAAATCCGGCTAAGACGGGAACGGCTAATCCTGCCGCTTCACCCGCTAACCCGCCGGTGACGATGGAACATAAGCCCAGGAGGGCGGTTCCTGCTAGGAGTCCTTGATTGAGTTTGAGCAGGTGAGAGGAGTTCATCAGGGTTAACCGTCTCGGGGAAACCAGTGACTACTGTTCTAAGATAGCATAAGAGTTGCTGTTGGCTGAGGGGGAACCCAGAAGGCTGACCGGATTTCCCCTTAGTCTCGACTCCGAGCGTCCCCAGGAACAGGCGTTAGCGACTTAGCCCGGACCATCTAACCGTTGTCATCCCGCAGTTTCTCCTAATAATTTCACGAATCAGGCTTTCACCCAGGACTAACCCAGCTAAAATTCCCGTGGCGGCTGCCAGGTTGCTGCGGGTTCGTCTGTCTCCTATTTTATCAAGTTCTTCAGCGACAGCGTTAATCTCACTCAATGGCTGCCACACATCCCTCGTCGAGGCAATTATGCCCAAAGCAAGCAGCGTCGTCTGAGTCGCTGGCTGCATAACTCTCGCCTGAACCCTCATCGTTTGTACGCCCCCTTGATTCGAGGCGCTCTGTCCGAGTGGCAAGACCCCGTGATGTATCTGAGCTTGGATACTTCACTATTTTGGAATCAATACTGCCTGGTGCGTCTAGCGGTGGTCTATCGAGGGCGGACTTTGCCCCTAGTCTGGCGAGTTCTCAAACACCCAAGTGCCTCAGTCGCCTACCGAGATTACCGAGAGATGTTTGCTCAAGCCGTTAGTCGCTTGCCCTCAGGGGTGAAAGTGGTCGTTTTAGCTGACCGGGGCTTTTCTCATACAGAGGTTCTCAGAGGTTTGACTCAGGAATGGGGTTGGCATTATCGCATCCGTCTCAAAAACGATAGCTGGATTTGGCGGCCCGGTCGCGGATGGCGTCAACTGAAGACGTTTTATTTCAAACCCGGTCAAGCCACCTGTTTACACTCGGTCTTCTTACGACAGCATCAGGCACGCTCCTATGCTCTTGAGTTCCAGCTTCTCTCTTACCCTCCTACAGCACCCGCTTAAACTTTTGTCAGTCAATCAGCAATCAACGAGCGACTGAGTATTTAGTTGGTATCATAGGCGCTAATGATAGTCAGGATATTTTAAAAGAAATTAATTGGCATTTAAAGGAGGTAGAGTGGGGTAGTCATTTTGGAATTAGTGTCATTGTAAAATTATTGAAAATTTCCAGAGACAAGCCGCATGAAGAATCACCTATCAGTCATATTCGCTTTTACCAAACCTTTGAGGGTATTTGCCACGGAAGCACATTGGCAACCTCTCGGTTAATCGAATTGATTCAATCTGACTACTTAGAAGGTGATTATTCTTTGTATTTTGAGTATCTAAAGAGAACTATTGCTAACCAGGAACAAAAAGAAATGATAATTTCTGCTCTTCACTCCCATCTCAGCGATGAAACCTATAGAGACAACTTTAACCTTTATTTAGAGTGTTATAAACTCTTCTGGAACTGTGCCGAAAATCTCTCCTATCCCGAATTTTACCAAGCATGGCACAATCCCCCCACCACCCCTCATCCCGAAGCGGAAGACAACACCCCCGCAACTCCCACCCCCTTTACCCAACAGTGCAACCTCGCCCTTCTCTCCCAAATCCTCAACCAAGCCAACCAATCCCACCCCCTCAATTGCCAACCCATTTGCATCGACGGCAGCCGCTTCAGCGACCCCAGCAACCCTGCCTTGCAAATCTACACCACCTTGAAAAAAGCAGGTTGTCCCGCCAGTCCCGACGGTAAACCCCGTACCATTGCCGAATTACAAGCCTACTGCGAAGATGACCTCAGCGACCATCAAATTGCCCTCATCCTCTACGAAGAACCCACAGACCCATCCCCTCAAGGCTTTGATATGGCGGTCCTCAATCAACTCGCCCGGTTTAGCCATCCCCCCATTGCCGTGGTTGTCCCCCAACCCCTCCCGGAGTGCCGACTCCCCCAATTCCTAGAAAGCGACCCGGATTTGATGGCAACTCTCCTCCAGTGGTTGCACAATTTGGACAGATAAAAGGCAGCCCCTACCGCTTCATCCATCGCCTCGTGCAAGAACACTTCGCTAAACTGGAAATCCAGAAAGAGTAAAGCCCCATCAAAGAAAACGCTTTCTCAAAATCCAGTTAAAATATAACTGTATCCTCAACCCCATAAAACGATGAACCCAACTCAATATCAACTCTCCCTCAGTTTTGAACAAGTGTTGAGCCTCGTCAAACAACTACCGGAGGCTGATAAATTAAAACTCAGTGAAGCCTTATCCAAAGACTTGCTAGATAGCAAACTAACTCATCTTCTCCAATCCTTCAAGACTGATGAAATCTCCTTAGCAGAAATCACCCAAGAAGTCGAAGCGGTAAGAACAGAAATTTATGACCAGCAAACCGCCCATTAAGGTCATTATCGATACTAATCTTTGGATTAGTTTCTTGATTGGTCAAGCATTAGCCGACCTTAAAACCTTGATGGTCAGCGAAACGATCCAAATCATATTGTGTGACCAACTTCAAGAAGAAATTAGGCGGGTGACGCAAAGACCTAAGTTGAGAAAATACTTTTCACCCCAAAAAGTCTCTGAGCTTTTGGAACTCCTGGGGATTATTGCGTTGTTTGTGGAAATCAAATCCGAGGTTTCAGTTTGTCGAGATGAAAAAGATAATTTTCTCTTGGCACTCGCCCAAGATAGCCAAGCAAAATTTCTGATTACAGGAGATGCAGATTTATTGATTTTGCAAGAGTTTGAAGGCACAAAAATTGTCACCTATCAAGATTTTTTAAGTCAGATAAATTGCTAACTATAAAACTCGAAGATGGCACTGTCTGTGAAGCCGAGATTTATTGGTATGAAGCTCACGGCATTGGGTGCAAAGACTTCAAGATTAAATATCTACTGGAGTAAAAGCGATGAAATTTGTTGTATGTATTAAAAATACAGACTATGCAGCTTCCCTAGAAGTTCGCAAGATTTATCAAGTCTTACCTGACTCAAAAGCGAATCGTCATCAAATGCTGCGGATAATTGATGAATCAGGGGAAGATTACCTCTATCCTAACTCCTATTTTATGCCCATTGAACTATCCGCTCCTCTGCAACAAGTTTTAGAAATGTCTTAGGCTGCGTGGAATCAAAGAAACCGAGTTTCTGAGCATTGAGCTATAACCGTATTAACCTTTACCCAATCATCACTGTTGTGCTTTCTCTGAAATTTCTGCCATCACCTCAGTTAAACGCTTGTCATATAAATTTCCGCGTAAAAATAACTGAACAATATGACTTAACTGTTTCTGGATTTCCGGGTTAGCCTGTTCAAATGCCGCCTTAATCTCTTCATCAACCTGAAGAATAATACTAGCCATAGTTTTCTTATCAATTGGCAATTCAGGATTTGACCCGATTATAGCAGCACATCACGCGCCGCTTTAGCCATCCCCCCGTTACAGTAATTGTCCCCTAACCCCTCGCGCTCGTGGCGACTGTGGCCATACCTAGAAAGGGAGCCAGATTTTCTCTCCATATCGCGATCGCCCCTTGACAATTCATTATGCCACTGGATCATTTAGGCGATCGCCTGGTTGAGAAACCAAGTGTCTTCAAGACACCCGGTTTCTGGGATGTTGAGCCAAAGTGGTGGGGAAGGTCGTCGCCACAGTCATGGCCGTCCCCGCATCCACCAACAATAGACCAGCGTCAGCAGCAACCAGCCTGAAACCCGATAGGTCCCCATCTGACAAACTCGAACCGGAGGAGTCGGCACTGGGTTGTTCGGAATCTCCATCACCGCATTAACATAGGGTTCTACGAAATTCCCATAGGCGTCTTCTAAGGCTTGCCGTTGTTTGAATTTGTCTTGTAGATTAGCCATGACTGACCTCATTTGTGTCTCTGAGGTCAGTGTTTTTTTGGGCTAAAGCCCAATCCAACCAACTGGTTAAATCCTGAAACCCTTGCTAAACTGGCTTTATCTGGTTTGGGCAACTCTCCCGTTTGGGCAAGTTTCCCCAAGCCAGCACCAGTTTTCTATCGAGGGTCGTCATGGTGGGAAAATCGGGTCAGCCTTTCAAAAAAAGCCGCAAGTATGGAGAAAGCGCGGACGACTTGCAAGACCGTCTGGATTTTGTGGCGGCGTTGCTGGCTTTGGCTGATGAGGAGATCACGATTCCCCCAGACCCACTCAAAGCTCAGTTCAATCTGGAGTGGGTGAAGGCAGACGAGTTGAGGGTGTCTGGCATCCTTGAGCAAAAACAGCGCAATGGACAGATTAAGCGGATAGAAAAGGGGATTACTAAGAAGGAGTTAGGGGTTTTATTAGAAACCTATCGCCGGAACCCGATTTTGGAAGCGGCGAGGGACAAACTGATTCAAAATGCCCTGGATTGCCTTCGAGATTTGGGGATTCTGAAGGAGCATGAATCAGCCAAAAATCAAGGATATTGGAAGTTTTCGCTCTGTCTCAAACATCAAACGAAGAGAGAAGAGAACCTACAGGTTATTCGAGATAAATGGAAAGAGTCCTTTGGGAACCTGCCTGAAATTCACCATCCTCCCCAACTCACGGCGACGCTCAACCGCTGCATCTTAGGACTGAAGGGAAACTATCAAGACGCGCAACAGCAACTCACGGAAATTACCACTACCCTGCAAAACCTCCTCAAGGATAAAACCCTCTCCATTACCAAAGTTGAGGAAGGCAGTATTATTCTGATTGTGGAGAGTTCCCAAACCGGGTATGAGCAACTTAAACGCCTGATTGGACAAGAGATTGCTGGGTTTCCGGTGGAATATGCGATCGATGAATGGCAAGATATTTGCCGTCGGATGTTACTGGACCGGAAACCGTTAAGCAGTAATACGGTTATCGGTCAGGTTTATGGGAATCGCAATTTAATCGATGAGGATTTATTTGTCGATTTAGCCCTGGTGAAACCGAAACGGAGTCAGAACCAAAAACACCCCCAAGAGATTGACCCGGAAAAAGGTTCGGACTTGTACAATCGGGAGAAAAAGGAAGTAGAGAAACGGTTTGCTTATCGGAAGTTTCTCAAAAAAGTTATTGGTAAACGCACCGAGAAACGTCTTGCCATTATTGGGGAACCGGGGGCGGGAAAAACCACGTTACTCCAGAAATTAGCCTTTTGGTTATTACAAGAAACCGATGATTTAGTGGTTTGGGTATCCTTGGCAGAATTGGGCAGCCAACCCCTGGGAGAGTATTTAGAGCAAAAATGGCTTAAAGAGGCATTGGGGCAGTCCAGAGAGGAAATTAAAGCCGACTGGGAGCAGAAATTTAAAGGGGGTGCAGTCTGGTTACTGTTGGATGGCTTGGATGAGATGAGCCAGACGGACCAACAGGCGTTAAAATTGCGAGGTTGGGTGACCGATGCGCGAATGATTGTCACCTGTCGCTTGAATTTGTGGCAAGGGAACCCCAGCCAGTTACAGGGATTTCAAACCTATCTCACCCAACCGTTTCAGGATGAACAAATGCAGGAGTTTATCCGGCGCTGGTTTCGGGGATTGGTGGAGGCGGGAGAGGATGTCCAGTTAGCGGAATCCTTGTGGTCAGAATTGCAAGAGTCGGGGAAAGAACGGATTAAGGATTTATGCCGCAATCCCCTGCGGTTAACCTTGTTATGTGCGACTTGGAAGGTGGAGGATGCGCTACCGGAAACGATGGCGGACTTGTATGCGGGGTTTGTGGAGTCCGTCTATGGGTGGAAGGAAACGGCTTTTCCGGTGACGGAGGAGGAAAAGGAACAGTTAAATGCGGCTTTGGGAGAGTTGGCGAAGGCATCCCTAGAGGCGGAAACGAGTCGATTTCGGTTAACTCATCGGTTGGTGTGTGAGCATTTGGGGAAACCGAAGGCGGCGGGGTCGTTGTTTCCTCTGGCGTTAAAGTTAGGTTGGTTGAATGAGGTGGGGGTGGCGGCGGAAAATCCCCGTGAGAAGGTGTATGGGTTTTATCATGCGACGTTTCAGGAGTATTTTGCGGCGTTGGCGGTGGAGGATTGGGATTATTTTCTGCCGAAGGATCATGTTGACTGTCCGGTGGAGGGGAAGCGGTATCGGATTTTTGAGAAGCAGTGGAAGCAGGTGATTTTGTTGTGGTTGGGGCGTTGGGATATTGGGGAGGATGAGAAGGAGGGGTTTATTCGGGGGTTGGTTGAGTTTAAAGATGGGGTCAGAGATTTTTATGAAGATCAAGCCTATTTGCTGGCTGCTGTGGCGATTAATGAGTTTAAGGCTTGTTCTCTGGCTACCGAGATTGTGCTGCTGGTGGTGAAGTTGGGATTTGGTTACTTCAATCTTGAAAAACAAGAATGGCGAATTTTTCTCGACCCGATAAAAGAAGGGGCGAGAAAGGTGATACCTGAAACCATTAGACGGCTGGCGATTACAGAACTGAGCGCAGTTATTGAGAATTGCCCAGATGAAGATATTCTGGAGGAAGCGGCTGAAAGTTTAGGGAAAATCGACCCAGGAAATCCTCAAGCCATCGCCACTTTTGTCAATTTTATCGAAACGACTGAAGATAAGGATATCCGAAGGTGGTTGTTTAGAACTTTAGGGACAATTGGACAAGGAAATCCTCAAGCCATTGTCACTTTGGTCAATTTTATCGCAACTACTGAGGATGAATGGACCCCGATGTGGGCGGCACAGAGTTTAAAGGAAATCGGACAAGGAAATCCCCAAGCCATTGCTGCTTTGGTTAATCTTATCGCAACCACTGAGGATGACGATACCCGTGAGGAGGCGGCTTGGAGTTTAGGGGAAATCGGACAAGGAAATCTTCAAGCCATTGCTGCTTTGGTTAATCTTATCGCAACCACTGAAAATGACGATACTCAAACGGAAGCGATTGAGACTTTAGGGAGAATCGGACAAGGAGATCCTCAAGCCATTGCTGCTTTGGTCAAAGTTATTGAAACTACTGAGAATGAATATACCCGGAGGTGCGCGGCTGAGAGTTTAGGGAAAATCGACCCAGGAAATCCTCAAGCCATAGTTACTTTGGTCAATCTTATCGCAACCACTGAGGATGAATATACCCCGATGTGGGCGGCAGAGAGTTTAGGGGAAATCGGACAAGGAGATCCTCAAGCCATTGCTGCTTTGGTCAATCTTCTTGCCACTACTAAGAATAGATATACCCGTGAGGAATCGGCTGAGAGTTTAGAAGAAATCGGACAAGGCAACCCAGAGGCAGTTGCGGCGTTGGTCAATCTTATCGCAACCACTGAGGATAACTATACTCGG
>NZ_JAJENT010000861.1:0-366 GCF_035615515.1 Phormidium sp. CCY1219 | reverse complement strand
TTTCTCATACGATATCGAGACCGCTCGTTTCCCTTCGGGGGTAATGGCTACTGCCCATACCATGTCACTATGCCCTTCTAGAGTGGCGAGTTCCATCCCGGTATCCAAATCCCACAGTTTCAGGGTGTCATCCGACGATGCCGAAAGTGCTCGTTTCCCTTCGGGGGTAATGGCTACTGCCAATACAACTTTACTATGCCCGGTGAGGGTGGCCAGTTCCGTTCCGGTCTCCAAATCCCACAGTTTCAGGGTTTCATCCGACGATGCCGAGACCGCTCGTTTCCCGTCAGGAGTGATAGCTACTGCATTTACATCGTCACTATGCCCGGTGAGGGTGGCCAGTTCCATCCCGGTCTCCAAATCCCA
>NZ_JAJENT010000860.1:0-61938 GCF_035615515.1 Phormidium sp. CCY1219 | reverse complement strand
ATTGAAATCGCGCCTTTGCAGGCTTGCGTCCGCATGACAAGGACTAATACCACTTTGCGATAAGTCACAATTAAAGCGGGGGATTGAAATCGCGCCTTTGCAGGCTTGCGTCCGCATGACAAGGACTAATACCATTTTGCGATAAGGATATGAAAGTGCCGCCCCCAAATCCTGCGCCCGCCGCCCAATCCCCTCCCTCACCCACCGCCGCATTGCATATAATATCTCGCTATCTCACATAAAGCAAGCAAAGTCTGCCTACGCGGACTATAGCGACTATTACACAAGTTAAGTATGTAATCTTTCTGTCATTCCCGGCGGGAATGACAGAAACGGCTGGGTACCCTATTACTCTGAGAAACCTTATATTCCGGAAACTCTCCAGCGATGGGCAAATCATGCCGAAAAATACGGCAGCAAAAAGAAACTCCGGTGTTACTGGATTTACAATTTTCATGCTTTTTGTATAACAGAGCGCAGGGACACGGCATGCCGTGTCCCTAGGGGAAGTGGAGATAATCGATCGCCATGAAGGGAGAGGCGAGGCGGCACTCCTGATATCCGAACCCAAATCGAGATGCACCCGAAAATCGACGCCAGACCGTTGGCTCACTTTCATTTATAAACAGCGAATCAAACTATTAACGGAGACAAATCCCTCAATCGGGGCGACGATTTTCACCCAGGAGATGTTCGCGCCATACTTATCGCGAACATACTCGTAATCTTCTATCAGTTGCACTCGTCCGTTACCGGGGATACCGCCGATATAGGAGGATGCGCCACCCGCTTCCGATCGCACGGCTAATCCTTGCGGGGTGACGAGTCCGTTAACTTGGCGACAGAGGGGACCGTCGGGAATGGTGGGGGTTTCGGACGGCGTGGTAGTGGTTTCCGGGGGTACTGGGGTGGGGGTGGGAGAAGTGAGAGAACCGGAACAAGGTTCCAGGTTGCCCCAGCTATTGGGTTGTCCGTTGGAGAGATAGCCGGCCACGGGACTGGTGACTTCCAACCAGATGCGATTATCGGAACCGAGGACACCTTCGCCGTTAGACGCCAGGGTGACTTGACCCTGGAAATCTACACCCCCCACTTGCGGGGCGTTGGGATCCGGTTGCTGGCGGATGGCGAGGCCCTGGCGGGCGGTAACGCGCCGGCACAGGGTATCGGATGCGGTTTGCGCCTGCAGGTGAGAGGGTGCAGAAGCGGGAGAGTTTGTGGTAACAAGTGTAGCTGCTAAAGCGGAGACGGTAGGTGCGATCGCCGTTAAACACAGCAACGCTACCGATAATCCCCAGGAATTCCAATTTTTCATCGCAATATTCTCCTACAATCTTAACTTTTTTTGAGAGAAATTTGTTTAACCTTTCTCCTTGATGTTATCTCAATTTATTGCCGATTTCGCTCCCTTGCCAAACACAATTGAAATCAATTCCGCAACTGCGCCCGGTTGAGGGATTTGCAGTGGGAAATCCAGGCAATGGGGAAGCGTTGGCTGGCGCGCGATCGCCCCATCCACCTCCCGCATGAATCCCCCGCCAGTGCTGGCAATTCCTAACCTTTGGTGCCGAGGAATTCTGCGAAAACCAGAGTGCAACAGACAGCAGGCAAAACAGCGGCAAAAACCCTTGTATTGGGGAAAAAACACAGAGGCGCGATCGCATCAAATCGGCAATGCTAACGACACATAATTAAATTCCCCGCCGAGACAAATCCCCGCTGGGGGGCGGAGATTTCCACCCACTCGCGCCCGCTACCATTGCGATCGCGAATTACCGTAAAATTCGGCACCAAAGTCACTCGTCCCCCGGGGTCCACACCGCCGACATAAGCGGAAGATGAGGACGCATCGGCGCGAATCGCCAATCCCTGCGGGGCGACGCGGGGTTCCACTTCACGACACAATTCCCCGGAGGGAATCAAAGGGGTGGAAAATCCCACCGATGCTGCTGTAGTTTCGTTACAGTAAATCAAGCTTTCCGTGGAGATATACCCCGCCACCGGGGAAGAAATCTGCACCCAAGTGCGAGCTTCCCGATTGCGATCTTGGATCAAGCCAGAATTGGGAACCAGCAGGACTCGTCCCCCGGGGGGCAAACCGCCGCGATTGGTGGAAAATCTGCTCGCCTCAGTATGGACGGTAATCCCTTGGGGAGCGATATCCGGGCTGATGCGGCGGCACATATTTGTGGTCACATTTGTAGGCTGACGGTTGGGTTGGGGGGCTACCCTCGCCGAACCGGTACAAGGAGCCAGATTGCCCGCACTTCCCGGTTCTCCGTTGGACACATATCCGGGCACCGGTTCGGAAATTTCCAGCCACACGCGCCCATCCGGACCGGGGATTTCCCGGGCGTCGGAAGCCAGGGTGAGGAACCCATTGGGGTCTACGCCGCTAATTTGCGGCGAATTGGGGTCAGGTCTCTGGCGGATAGCGAGACCTCGCGCCTCGGTGACGCGGCGACAGAGGGAATTGGCTTGCGCCAGGGTAGAGGTGGCGCTGAGGGAGGCGATCGCCCCTGGGGTGGTTCTGGGAAACCCGGCGATCGCGATCGCAAATGCGGTTAAACTTACAGTGGTGACGCTCCAGTGCCTTAACATGTTTATAACCTCACTGATGACTCGGGGAACTATTATTTTAAGCCTTAGAGGAAGCGATCGCCAGTCCATGAAAAGCGGACATCGATCGCCCCAATTCGTTCCCGGCGATCGCCGGGGGATAACCAGCGCCTTTTGCACTTCACTCCTCTACTTTTAGAGTTCCCCAGGATTTGCGATCGCTTCTCTAGAAACCGGAAACAAAATTCCGCCCATCCCCACTCTCCACTTTTCTATGTTATCAACCAGTGTCCAATTTTTTACCCGTCAAGTATGAAGATTTTTAAAGAAGATATAGACTGGGCCGCTTCCGAAGGAATCATTTCCCCAGAACAAGCCGACGCCCTGTGGGAAGCCCTTTCCCAGCGACTAGAGAACCGTCCCCAATTCAACCTTGCCAATGTCTCTTACTACTTTGGCGCATTAATTGTCATTTCCGGGATGACCTGGTTTATGGGGTTAGCCTGGGAGCAATTTGGCGGCGGCGGAATTTTCCTGATTTCTTGTATCTACGCCCTCTGCTTTGTCCTTGCCGGCAAAACCCTGTGGTTCGAACAAAACCTAACAATTCCCGGCGGATTGCTATTTACCATTGCCGTTTGCATGACTCCCCTTGCCATTTACGGACTGCAAACCATGCTAGACCTTTGGCCCCAAGGAGACCCGGGCAATTATCGCGACTATCACATCTGGGTAAAAGGCAGTTGGTTGTTTATGGAATTGGGCACTATTATTGCTGCTTTAATTGCCCTCAAATTCGTCCGCTTTCCCTTTCTGGTTGCGCCTATTGCCTTTACTCTGTGGTATATGTCGATGGATTTGACGCCGTTATTGTTTGGTCGGGTAGATTTTACCTGGGAAGAACGACTTTGGGTGTCTTTTTGGTTTGGATTGGCTTGTTTGGTGGTGGCCTATTGGGTGGATATGAAAACCACTCGCATTGCCCAGGATTATGCGTTTTGGCTTTATTTATTTGGCTTACTTTCTTTTTGGTTTGGCATGACCTTGATGGGGGAGGGGACGGAATGGGAATTTTTCCTCTATTTTGTTATCAATTTAGGGCTAATTCTGCTCTCGGTGTTGTTGCAACGGCGGGTGTTTATCGTGTTTGGTGCCCTGGGGGCGTTCGCCTATTTTTCCCATTTGGCCTATGAGCTTTTTCGGGATTCTCTGTTGTTTCCGTTTGCCTTGACCGTGTTGGGAATTGGGGTGATTTATTTGGGGGTTTTGTACCAACGAAATCGACGGGCGATCGAGGGGTGGATTCTCGGTTGGGTGCCGATGAGTTTCCAGCAAGTATTGCCCCGGCGGCGGTGGTAGGGTAGGCATCGCCCCGCTGCAATTGTGGGTAATTCAATCAATTGTACCCAGCGCCCATTTGGGGAAAATACAGTGTGGCGATCGCCCCGCGATCGCCGGTGTTGCCCATACATTGTAGGGTGGGCAATGCCCACCCTACGTTATGTGGAGTCTGTGCTATATAAAAAGCAACCCGAGGGATTACGGACAGAACTCTAAGTTTCTCGCCGACACATACCCATTAATCGGGAAGGTAATTTCCACCCAGTCGCGGGGTTCCCCATTGGCATCGGGAAGCAGTTCGTAGTTTTCTACCAGGGTCACTTGTTCCCCTGCGCCGACGCCACCTTTATACTCGGACAACCGCGAGGGGCGATCGCGAATCGCCAGACCTCGGGGGGCGCGATCGCCATTGACTTCGCGGCACAGACTTTGGGTGGTGGTTTCTGTGGGAGTTCTGGGCACTGCACCCACTCTTTCCGTACAATAGCCCAAATTGCTCTCACCGCTAGGAAACCCGTTGGACACATACCCTTCCACCGGGGAGACGATTTCAATCCAAGTGCGACCCCCGGGACCTTGGATACCGCGATATCCTTGGGCGAGGGTCACTTGGGTATCGAATCCTACGCCACCCACGCGCGGGGAATTCGGGGTGGGTTCTGCGCGGACGATGAGTCCCACGGATGCGAGCACGCGGCGACAAAAGCTCTCTGGGGCCTGAGCCAGTTGCACGGAGGTTTGCCACCTCTCGGTGAGGGGGGAGGGGTTTGGCGAGGCGATCGCCGCAGGTGTCATACTGCTACCGGCGATCGCGATCGCGCTCAACACTGCACCGGGTAAACTCCACAGGGTTAATTTTTTCATCGGTTAATCTCCCAATGTAACAAAAACATTTGTGTTATGGTATTGTCGTTATAGCAAAAAACCGCCACGCTTCAAATCAGTCTGAAGATAGGGATTTTTGGCAACCACGGGGCAAAATCGCCGGAACATTTCCCCATTGGGGGGTTTTTTCCCACTGGGCGATTCCTCTCGGCAAACTCCCCCGTTTCTTCCCTGTCTGCGGTTCGATGGGGCTGCACCCGCTTCTGATTGTAATCGAAATTTCGCGATCGCACAAGGCTTTTTTCCAGTTTCGCCGCATTTTCCCCCTGTTTGCGTGGCGTCACCCCCTTCTGTGCGGCATTGGGGGGATATTCGATTAATCATTGGCAAAATGAAATCGCTTTTTTGTGCAGGTGGCATGGATTGACGAAAATACCAACCCCACGCCGCGCCTAAAAGGGAAAAAAGCATCCCCCACCCCCGCATCAGTTCAACCCCAACCCGCTGCGATCGCCCACCTTACCGGAAAAAAGCCACAATCGCCGCCTTTTTCCTCCTGCACAAAAGGTTAACCCAATAATTACCTTTTCTTAAACCAAGGTTATCACAACCTACAATATTTCTGGTAAAATAAAAATTAATTGTTTCGATTATTATCGCCCAAATCATTCACAGACTACAGGAGAACGCAAGGGGTAAGTATGACCCTCAAACGCCGAAATTTTCTAATATTTTTAGGTGCCACAGTTGGTGCCGTTGCCTGCGGTAATCTCGCAGAACAGGGACAACAAAAAACGTCATTTTCACCCGAAAAAATCGGCGGATTTTGGGACTTTAAACCGGTGAAAGGCCCCATGCCTCTGGATGGGGATACAGTGGCGATCGCGCGACAACCGCTAGAATATGCCCGCTATGAAATCAAGGATGACTTAATCCTACCCGAAGGCTACACCTACGACACCATTGCAATGTGGGGAGATCCATTAGGAGATTCCCGAGTGGGGTACAACAACGATTATCTCTCCTTTGTGGAAACCGGAGACGGCGAAGGGGTACTCACCGCCAATTTCGAGTATATCAGCGGTGCCACCTGGATGCAAACCTACGAACAGGCAATGGGAAAATCCCTGCCCCTTGCCGAAATAATCCCCAAAGATAACGCCACAAACGGCAAAATTGACGCCTACAAACTGTCGGACAAAGACCCAATTAAAGCCAAAATTCGCGAAATTTGCGAAGCGGCATTAGAAGACCAGGGAATGGGGGTGATTTTTCTCAAAAAAGCCGCCGATGGACGATGGGAAAGAGCCGAATCGAATGCCAACCGTCGCATTTCGGGAATTTCCGGTATAAAAGGGAAATATTTAAAAGCAACCGGACCGGGAGTCGTCATTTTCCAGAAAAAGAAAAAAGCGGGATATGATGATAAATTAGACGAGAAAATCCTGGGCACCTTTGCCAACTGTGCTGGGGGAACTTCCCCCTGGGGGACGGTATTTAGTGCCGAGGAAAATTTCCAAGCGCAAGTTCCGGAAGCGGTGTATGCGGATGGGTCTTCATTTTCCCCCAGCAGTTTGCCGTTTAACACCCAATCCCTTAACGGGCAGGGGAATGTGTTGGGGTTAGCGGGGAACAAGTACGGCTACATGGTAGAGGTCGATCCCGCAGATCCGAACGACTACGGCACCAAGCATACCTGGTTGGGACGCTATCGCCACGAAGCGGTTGCCTTTCATGCGGTGGAGGGGAAACCCTTGGCGGTGTATTCCGGGTGCGATCGCCGAGGGGGTCACTTGTATAAATTCGTCAGCAGTGGCAATATCAACCGCCCCACGGACAAGGCCAATTCCCGCTTGTTAGAAGACGGAATGCTTTATGCGGCGGCGTTTGAACCCGATGGAACCGGGCGCTGGATTCCCCTGAAACCGGATACGCCCGTCAGTCCCCTGTTGCCCAGTGCGGTCCGGGGAGGCAAAGTGATGCTCCCGAACCGTCCGGAGGGGGGATTTGTGGCCGTCACCCAAGACGCAGAGGCGATCGCCTTCGGGGAAAAGTATAAAACCCTCGGCGACCTCTACGAAGGCAGCGATCGCGAAAAACAAGGCGCTATCCTGGTAGACGCGCATTTTGCCGCCAACGCAGTCGGGGCCACCGCCACCGCCCGCCCGGAAGATACGGACACCGCCCCGGACGGGTCGCTATACATTGCCTATACTTCCGGTAGCCCGGGCAGCGATGGCGGACCGGATCGAGAGATTTTCCAAGGACCCCAGGGAGAACCCTGGGAATATGGCTGGATTATGCACCTCGCGGAACAGGAAAACGACCCCGGGGCGACCGAATTTACGTGGGAAATGCTGGCGATGGGGGGCGAACCGGCCAATGGGGGGGCGGGATTCTCCAATCCCGATAATTTGTTCATCGATGGCGATCGCCACATCTGGATGGTCACGGATATTTCCACCGGCAAACATAACGACCCCAACGATAAGGACCGATGCGGTTGTTTTGGCAATAATTCGATTTGGTATATTCCCACCTCTGGAGAACATGCGGGAAATGCCTATTTATTTGGCCTCGGACCGATGGAATGCGAAATATGCGGCCCGTTTTTCACTCGCGATCGCCAAACCCTATTTTTAGCCATACAGCATCCCGGCGAAATCCACGGCATTCGGCAAAACAATGCTCTAGAAACCCGCCAATTTCTAATGAAAAGCACCGATGGCAAACAGTTCCTCCAACATCGACAAGTGCCGTTAGGATCCAATTGGCCCGGAAAACAACCCAACGACCCCCCCAAACCGGCGATCGTTGCCGTTCGCAAACTCACCTAATCCCATTTTCCACCACTCGCACCACTCGTTCCCAGCACATGCTGGGAACGCCCTCCCCCAGCTACCGCCTCCCCACAATAGCACAATAATAAACCCGCTGGCTTCTAGTTAATCCTGCTGCAGGTTAATCGAGTGGGAAGAATTGCGAAATTGCAGGGTATAAATCTCCGTGGGCAACTCAATTTCCGCCTTTACCAATCCTTCTTTAATCGCCTTTGCCCCTTGAGAAGTCATTTCCATAAATTCCGCTCGTCGCGAATCCACCCAAAACCGAACTTCTAAATTTACCGTACTCGCCGCTAGTTCTTTTACCAACACTTCTGGCGGGGGACTCGGTTCTACTAAATCAAGATTTTGCAGGGTTTCCAAAATCACCTGTTTGGCGCGAGCAATATCCGCATCGTAGTCAATGCCAACTATCACCGAAGTGCGTCGCCGCTTGGATGCGGTATTGTTAATAATGTTTGAAGAAAACACTTCTTGATTGGGGATATAAACCACTCGCCCGTCATAAGTAGTCAAGGTCGTTGCCCGCAAGTCAATGTGGGTAACGGTACCCTCAAAATCTTTAATTACAATTTGGTCGCCGATGCGAAATGGGTGAGCGGCGAGTAAAATCACCCCGGCAATGTAGTTACTCAAGACATCTTTCAAACTAAAGCCGATCGCCACACTGGTTAACCCCAAAGCGCCCAGTAAGGTAGCGAAATCCAATCCCAATACTCCGAGGGCAATAATCGAACCCACCACCCAAATTGCGCCATATCCCAAGCGCCCGATGAGAATTTCGGTGTTGCGATCGCCTTCGGTTTGTTCCGCCCAAGTCAAGGCAATCCGCCGCATGGAAATCGCCACCAACCAGGTGAATACCATCACGATCGCCGCCCCCACAAACGAGGGAAAATTACTAATTGTATTTCGCAATAACTGTCGCACAGTGCCATTCACCCGTTGTACCACATCGATCGCCAGAGGCGGTTTTTCCAAAGCAGTATTGAGTTGTGCGACCCATTGGGTGGCTAATTCTTCCACATTTTCCAGTCCAAAATCCTCCGCATCCTGTGGCGTCACCGTCATAATGATCCGGTTATTTATTTGCAAGGTAGCAAAATTTTTTGCCCGGTTGTATTGCACCGTCAAAGGGTCGATTTCCTCGGATTTGGCGATTAAACTAGAAATGCGGCGGTTGATAATCTGCGCTCTTTCTCGCGCGCTCAAAGGTCCCAAACTACCGATTTGAAAAATCGGTCGCCCCCGGACCATCACATCGGCAAAAAACGGTTCGTTTACCGTCGGGGCGCTGGTTGGCGTCGCCGGGGCGACAACCGGGGGCGGGACTTCTTCCTCCTGTGCTAAAATGGTTCCACCGCCACTGAGCAGCAGACCCACCAGGAAACCGCACAAATAAACATAACCCCGGATATTTGAAGTGGCGTTGCTTCGTTTAAACATGCTAATTGGCGATCGCTGATGTACGTCTTTTCTATTGTCCTCCAAACCCTTTAAAAGGTAACAACAAGTTTGGCAAATCCGATGCATCAATTCACCCGCTACTTTGCGAAGCGATCGACCCCAAACCATTCTGCCAGATTTCCCCCCAAATCACCCTCCAACGTCCCCCCATTCCCTTCACACCGTTAGAACTTCCGCAAAAACCCTCCCCGCAAGCGGTACCCATCCACCTAACCCCCCCTGACCCGCTAAAATATTGCATGTTGTTAATCACCAAGGATTGATTGATTCCCCAACCGGGGACGAAGAACAAAAAGTCACCTACAAAAGACAATTAATACAGACCGATTGCCAATCCTAACTTTAAAATCGTAGTGAGTTAAACAGGAGCGTATTCTATCATGGCGCGGAAACAGTGCCCACTCTCCCTGGCAATGTTTGGGGTGACGCTAGTGCTAGCGATCGCCGCGATCGTAACTCGCCCATTTACCCCCCTCCGGATCCAGGCACTGGCGGGAGAATCAGACGCCCCCCAAGAAAAGCCGATCCTGAGTCAACTGGATCCTTTGGATCCACCACCGAACCAAGATGCCCCCACCCAAACGGCGGGAGGAGGCACCCGGGTGCGATACGACCCCCCCCTAAACGAAGAAGCGCCCGATTTCCGCCACAGAGGAATTAACGGAATACGCGGAAAATGCCCGGTAGACGAAGCGTTGCCAGAGGTTCCCTTAACCTTATTAATTCCGCCAAACCGAGTGGGATTGAGCCTTACAGACACCCCCCCCAGCTTTTTTGTGTATGTACCCCCCACTGCTGCACCACTGGCAGAGTTTGTCCTCTTCGATGAAAGTGAAACCATAACCATTTATGAAACGACGATTCCCTTAGATCGAACCGGGGGAATTATTCGCATCCAACTGCCCGCCGAGGGAATCTCCTTAGAAGCTGGCGAATATTATAAGTGGTATTTTAGTGTAATTTGCGACCCTAACGATCGCGCGGCGGATTTATTTGCTTCGGCATGGATTAAGCCCATCGAAACTAACCCCATGCTGAGGGAAACCCTGGAAAAAGCGACTCCCATCCAACAGGCGGCTTTATATGGAGAAAATGGCATTTGGTACAACACCCTAACCAGCTTAGCACCGTTGGTAAATGCGTCGGAAGAAAAATCCGCCACAGCGCAAGCACAATGGCAACAACTGCTCGAGTCCGAAACCGTGAAACTCGAATACCTTGCCGAAGAATCCCTGTTAGATTGTTGTCAAATTGAAAATTAAGCGGCTAGAGTAGGAATTGCAATATAGGGGCAAAAAAACTCGGTTAATTTCACCTTTTGAACCTGCGGCTGTAGCTGTAGGGTGGGCAACTCGTTGTCCACCCTACCCGTGAGGGCGGTGCGGTTGTCCTGTGCTTTTGAACCGACAGCTGTAGAGAAGCCCGGTTGCATCTCTACAGTTTGTGGAGTAGAGAAAAATAGGGAATAATTGATGTGGAAAAATCTGAAAAATCAGTTGTGGGAATGGCGGGGAATTTTTATTGCAGTTCCCACGGTAGCGGCATTAACGATCGCCTTGCGGAGTGTTGGGGGATTGCAGCTTCTGGAATGGGCGGCGTTGGACTTATTTTTTCGCTGGCGTCCCCCGGAACCCACCGAAACCCGAATTGTCCTGGTTGCCATTGAGGAATCGGACATTAGAAAAACCGGGGATTGGCCGATTTCGGATTTAATTTTAGCGCAATTGTTGCAGAAAATCAAGCAACAGAAACCGCGTGCGATCGGACTGGATTTATATCGAGATTTACCCGTAGAACCGGGGACTGAGAAGTTAGGGAACCTGTTCGAGAGTACCGAAAATCTGATTGGCATTCAGAAGCTCGTGGGGGATGCTTATGGCGAATCCGTAGCACCCTCGCCAAAATTAAAAGAATTAGGGCAAATTGGGGCAGCAGATATTTTAATCGATAAAGATGGGAAAGTGCGGCGGTTTTTGCTGTCGATGAAAAACTCAGAGGGCGAAACCGTTTATAGTTTTGCCGTGAGGTTAGCGTTAATTTATCTGCAACAAGAAGACATTTCCCTAGAACTTATTGACCGAGAGAAATTTAAGGTCGGATTGGGGAAAACCACATTCGTTCCCTTGAGAAAGAACGATGGGGGATATGTGGATGTGGATGCGGGAGGATTTCAAATTTTATTTAATCCGCGCAGTCACGTTTGTCGGGGAAAAATAGAGCATTGCGATGTATTTGAGACTGTGACAATGACCGAGGTATTAGAGAATCGGATAGCGCCGAATTTGTTTCGCGATCGCATCGTGTTGATTGGGTCCACAGCAGCGAGTTTGAAAGACCGATTTTTTACTGCATTTAGCAACAGCTATCTCACCGCACCGGCAGGGGTAGAAATTCATGCCGATATGACCAGTCAACTGGTAAGTGCGGCACTCGAAAACCGACCGTTATTGAATGTATGGCCGGATGGAGTAGAATGGGGGTGGATTGGGTTGTGGTCGGGCATAGGTGCGATTTTGGGGTGGAAATTGCTGCGCTTTCGTTGGAAAGCGGCGAGCATTCTGGTGGTAGGCGGGAGCGCGATCGCCATTGCATACCTGGCATTTTTATCCGGGTGGTGGATACCGATCGTGGCCCCCTTGCTGGCATTAGTGGGATCGGCGGTGGCGATGGTAGGCTATACGGCGTATATAGAAAGCGAAGACCGGGAAACGGTGATGAACTTGTTGGGGCAGCATGTTTCCCCGAAAATCGCACAAGCGGTATGGAGCGATCGCCACCAATTGCTGAAAGAAGGGCAAATTCTCGGCCAGCAAATGACCGCCACCGTGCTATTTACCGACTTAAAAGGCTTTACCCGCATCACCGAACGCACCGACGCCGAACAGTTGATGTTTTGGTTGAATGATTATATGAAAGCCATGTCCGCGATCGTGTTGCAGCATGATGGCGTAGTGGATAAATTTATCGGCGATGCGATTATGGCAGTATTTGGCGTGCCGATTCCCAGCACTCGGCGAGATGAAATTGCCCGAGATGCGATCGCCGCCGTTTCTTGTGCCGTCGCGATGGGCCAAAAACTGCGATCGCTCAATCAGCAGTGGCAGTCCCAGGGTCGTCCCACCGTCGCCATGCGCGTCGGTATCTCCACCGGCATGGTCGTGGCCGGCAGTCTCGGTTCTCGCCAACGCTTAAATTATACCGTCTTGGGCGATAGCGTCAACGTCGCCGCCCGGTTGGAAAGTTACGATAAATCCTTGTTGGAGGGTGGCATTTGCCGGATTTTAATCGGCGAAGAAACCTATCGTTATATCCAGGGACAATTTTCCGCCGAATGTATCGGCACCGTGCCACTCAAAGGACGGGAAAAACCAGTGAAGGTCTATCAAGTGACAGAAGTTTAATTTTGCATATCTCCCTGAATATATATTTTCGCGAATGTCCGCGTTAATCGATTCCTCACAAATGCCAAAAGAGAATACAATCTTCTCTCCGGAGCAATAGTCGCAAACAGAATGAGTCCTTGTCATGCGGACTATAGCGCTGTCGCCCCGGGCTTCGCGCTTTACCTTTGCCTCGGCACGATTTCAATCGCCCGCTTTAATTCGCTAGCCGTAGGGTGGGAAACGAGTTGCCCACCCTACCCGTGAAGGTGGTGCGTCAGTCCTGAGAGGAAAATTTGCCCACCCCCTACCCCAGAACGCCAATTTGCGGCAAAATAGTTAAGAAAGGTAAAGATTGCCATGTAATTTGAGAAAAGCCGATAACCATGACCGTACAACAGCTTACATCCTCAGCCACCCCCAACTCCGAAACCGGATTTGATTATGACATTGCCATTGTCGGGGGTTCAGTGGCAGGTACAACCCTCGCCGCCGCGTTAAAAGATTCCGGATTGAGCGTAGCGCTGATTGAGGCAGTGCCGCAGTCAGTAGCAGCATCGCGGAATAAAGTGTATGCCACCTCATTGCTTTCCGGGCAAATTTTCCAAGGAATCGGCGTTTGGGAGAAAATACAGCCAAAAATCACCACATTTTACCAGATTAGCCTATCCGACTCGGGAATCGAAGGAGTGCGGTTCAAGCCCACAGATTTGCAGACAGAAGCCCTCGGATATGTGGCAGAACATCAAGAATTGTTGCCGGTATTGCAAGAATTTCTCGAAGAGCGCTGTAGCAACGTCACCTGGATCTGTCCCGTGGAAGTGGTGGGGATAGAGTATCGAGACGACGGCGCTATCCTGGAGATGCAACCTGTCGGCGAACCGCAGACCGAAGAAACCAGGCGGATTCGCACCCGACTCATCGTCGCTGCAGATGGGGCGCGATCGCGCATCCGCACCCAAGCCGGCATTCAGACGCGCGGTTGGAAATACTGGCAATCCTGCGTTACCGTGAAAGTCAAACCCGAGAAAGCGCATCATAACATTGCTTACGAAAGGTTTTGGCCCAGCGGACCGTTTGCGATTTTGCCCTTAACCGGCAATCGCTGTAATATCGTCTGGACTTCCCCCCATGCGGAAGCAAAAGCCTTAGCACAACTCGACGACGCCGAATTTTTAGCCGAATTGAAAAAGCGCTACGGCGATGCAATGGGAGAGTTAGAATTGATTGGCGATCGGCAAGTCTTTCCGGTGCAACTGATGCAAAGCGATCGCTACGTGCAACCGAGACTCGCCCTAATTGGCGATGCCGCACATTGTTGCCATCCCGTGGGCGGACAAGGGTTAAACTTAGGAATTCGCGATGCGGCGGCGATCGCCCAAGTGCTGAGCGATGCCCATCAAAACCGCGAAGATATTGGGGATTTAGCCGTGTTGCGACGCTACGAACGCTGGCGCAAACTCGAAAACCTGATAATTCTCGGGTTTACCGATTTTCTCGATCGCCTGTTTTCCAATAACTTTCCCCCATTTGTTGCCCTGCGCCGTCTCGGGTTGTGGTGTGTGCGAAACCTACCTTTCGTCAAGAGATTTGCCTTGCGCTTGATGACCGGCCAAACCGGACGACATCCGCAAAACATCAAACCATTGCCCTTGAAAGTCTCCGTGCAATCCTAGGATTTAGCCAAACAATAATTGCCCTTTTTTATTTCGCGATCGCTACTCAATCGGTGGCGATATTTTTATTTGCAAAAACCTTTTGCTAGCAATAAAAAAACCAGTATATTGGGATAAAACAGTCCGGAAACGGGTTAAAAATGAAGAATGAATAATTTAGAGTAGCCTAGAATACCTCTAAATTATTCATTCTTTAAATGGTTTGATGGATTCTCCCAAATCAGGAAAAAGTTAAGATTTCCGAGCCAAGTGAACCCAGACATGAAAAATAGAGAACCGAGAATTGTGGTTCTAAATTCTTAATAGTTCATGCATCATTGGGTGTGACGATTAGGGAATAGATTGACCCACGGTGGAATTAATTCTTAGATTGGCGGGGTCTCCCGGGAGATAAACCAGGGGGTCAACCGCATCTTCGCCCGGAGGATAGAATTCAAAATGCAAGTGGGGGCCAGTGCTATTGCCCGTGCTGCCCACTTCTGCAATGACTTGACCCTGTTCCACCGCCTGACCTTCCACCACCAGAATGCGGTGATTGTGAGCGTAGCGAGTAAAACTGCCATCCGGGTGTTCGATTTCCACTAAATTGCCGTAACCCCCCGGATTCCACCGGGCATAAGTGACCGTTCCCCGGGCAACAGAAACGATTGGGGTACCGATGGGAGCTGCGATATCAATGCCCTTGTGCATTCGTCCCCAGCGCATGCCGTAACCCGAGGTAAAGACCCCATGAGTCGGCCAAATAAGCTGTTGAAAACCCTGTAAAGGTTCAGGGAGATAGGTACCCGCAGCAGCTAACGGGGGTAAAGCCTGGGGCGTGGTGTTCGTAGTTTGGATGCGTTCTCGCAACAAATCCAGACGAGTGCTGATGCGGGTTTCCAGGGATTCCGACTCCTGATGAGCGCTGTTGATGGGCGATGGGGGAGCCTGTTTGGGGGGCGGGGGGTTGAAGCGATCGCGGCGTTCCCACACCGCATCCGATCGCTGCAAATGAGAAACGCGGGCCGCCCCCATATCAGGCGATCGCCCGTATCGCTCTTCCCGGGAGTGGTCATTTCCCCGGGTTTCCAGACGCGACGTCGGCGTTGACGGTGCAGAAGGGGTGACAGAATTATCCGCCCCAGACCAATCCCGAGTAGAGGGTTTAGGATTAGAGAAACGGCGATCGGCATTTAGGGGAACCGAAGCGCCAGGGTTTCGCACCATTGCGCCATCCGACACTGCATCCTCATCAGTGCTGAGGGTTTCCCCGCCGCCGATCCAGAAAGGGGAAGGCTTGTCAGAAAAAGAAACCGACTCCGCAGAGACATCAGACAACTGAGCAGATAAACCCGAAGCGGGTGAGTCAGGGGATGACGAAGGGTTCATTTCCGCCGTAGGAGTTGGAGAGGGAGAGGATTGCTCCTCAGCGGGAGCATTCCCGGCGGAAAAGTCCGACTCATCCGGAGGAGCGATCGCCTCAGGGGAGAACGGAGCTTGCGATCGCGTGGACTGGGCAATTTCCAACGCCTGATAAATGCAAGCCGCCACCTCCGCGCGAGTCGCCAACTGATTCAGATGCACCACCCAATCCTCCAGATGCGAGTCCTGGGGTAGAGTTGGGTGTCGATCGAGCTGGTGCAAAAAAACAATTGCCGTCGCTAAACGTTGCTTCGCCTCCTGTGGAATCGACTCCACCTCTTGAAAATACGCCTCTAAATCCCTGCGCGCCGACTCCGGAATGGTTAAATTTAAGCCATGTACCAGAGCCAGCAAAACTTGCAAGCGCGAAATCGGTTCATTGGCTTGAAATCCCTCAGTGGTGTACTCGCCAACAAACCCCATGTGGGAAACCGCATCAATAGCCGTTCGCGCCCATTGATGGTCCTCCAGATTGGCAAAAGAAGCACCACCAAGCTTCTGAGCAGAAGCTTGGCGGCGATTGGGAAAAGCTTGTTGGAGTACGGCAGCAAACTGCCCCTGGGTCATCGGGGTCTCCGGGCGAAAACTGCGATCGGGAAACCCATGTAGCAGTCCCCGAGCTTGCAGCGCTTCGATAAACCCGCGCGCCCAATGGTCTTGCAAATCGATGAACTGCACTTGCTCCACCAAAGCGGGAGTGGAAGCGGCAACATTTTTGCCTCCTGCGGCATCGGTATTAAGAATATCCGCCCCTTGCATCCCCCGAAGGTTGTCTTTCGGATTTTGGGTGAGCGGGGTACCACTAACAAATTCTGGAGTTTGGGGTGGCACAATCGGGGAAGAGACCCCGGGCTGGATTGCCACCTCGCGGGTTAAGTCCGCCGTGGTAATTGCAGCTAAGGTGCCAATTGCAAACTGTTGAATGTTCATTGTTCGCCTTTTGAGTCGGATAAAGCCTGAGATCTAGAGCGAATCTCGGGTCACGTACCCCAGAGATTTCCGCTACAGGCTGGTGGTCATAGATGGACCCTTTCCGGAAAAAGCCTTGGGTCGCGGTGGATTCGCGATCGCAGGCATTCTTCGATGTGGGATTCCCTTGCGGGAAGCAGATGCATGGTGTGGGGGGTGACGCTGCGACATTTTGCCCGGTTGGCAAGCTCAGAGCTTCTGAGATTCAGCCACCCTCGTTCCGGTCATTCCCCGGGTGCTACATCGGGCATGACAATCGCCGGAATGCTTTTTATAAAAAGCTTTTCGCGCGATATGACCCGGCCCTCATTCAAGCTTTATACTGTGCGGCGGTGTAGAAATCCGTACAGTTACTCAATTTAATTTTTATTGAAATGATTTCGGAATTTTTTTTGCGTAAGGAATACATTTTTTGCCACAAGGGTAAATATTTATAGGTAAAGAAAACATCACAGTCAAATCATTGCAGCGTTATAAAACCAAAACCTCCGGCTCCCGCCCCGATGCTCGCGCAGTGGAAGATGCATCCGGGAGAAGAAGTGACGGGGAAAGGGAGACTCGTGGGCACTTTGGCGGGCGGGGGTTCGCGGTTCGCAGGGGTGGGGAGTGGGGGGGGGTTGGGATGGGGGGAACACAGCCCTGAGGAAATGTGGAAAATGGGATCGAGATGGATCTAGCCTGTTATTGAAAACGAGGATTGCATCAGCGACTGTGAAAGCAACAACCAAGCGTCGAAAATCTGGGGGATGGCGATCGCGGCGTCTCGCCCGCCTCTTCATCCTTCCCCTGCTGACGATCGCCTTGCTGCTGACATGCAGCATTGAGTCGATCGACGCAAGTGTAGGGAGTCCACCTGCCGGTGCCACCTCAGTGACCCTAGAGGTGGAGCCGCTAGGAATCCGCGAATCATCGGAGTTTCACCTCGCCCAGTTTCGCTCCGAGTGGCTGAATCGGGAGTTTAGAGAAGCACAAGCGCCGATTTCTCTGGATGGGCGACGATTGTTTTTCATCAGTCGTGCAGGAGAGTATCCGGCAGATGTGCGCGCGGATTTGATTGAAAGACAGCTTCAAAGAGCGGTAGAGTCCAGGGAGGCAATCGAGGTCGAAGTTCGCAACTCGAACGAGATGCCGGCGATTTTTCTTGGGTCTCGCCAACTGCTGACTGTCACCGACGCCGATGTGCCCGAAACCGTCAATCCGGAAACCCAAGCGCATATTTGGGCGCACGAAATCGAACTGGCCCTGCAACAGGCGCGGCGAGAGCGCAACGGCAAGTTTATTCAGAAATCGCTCATTTATGCCGCGATCGCGGTGGTATTCGTACTGGCACTGAATCGAGGATTGAGCATCTTCTGGCACCGCTACCGGGAACCGTTGCGCCAGCAGTTGTCTAAAAACTTGGATTCCGAGCCGGATGAGTCGGTGGGGGCGCTGGATTTGTTGCTCAGCCTGAGTGTGGCGATCGTCCGCTTCCTGCTCTGGGGTGGGGCGCTGCTTTACATCACCAATCTGTTTCCCTTCACCCGACAAGTCAGCTACCGCATCACCGAGGCTCTCAGCACCACTTTTACTTCCGGACTCCTCACCCTCGGGGAACGCTCTTACTCCGTCATCGACTTGCTGATTCTCACGGCGATGCTCTTGGGATTGGTGGCCCTGTCTGGTATTGTCACCAATCTGCTGCGATCGCGCGTCTTGCGCTACATGAACATCAACCGAGGCGCGAAGGAAGTGGTTGCCATTATGAGTAAATACGGCTTTATCTTCATCGGCGCAATGGTGGTGCTGCAAATCTGGGGCTTAGATATCAGTTCCCTAACGATCGTGGTTAGCGCCCTCGGGGTCGCGATCGGTTTTGGCTTTCAAGATATCGCGAAAAATTTTGGCAGCGGTTTGGTTCTGCTGTTCGAACGCCCCATCCAAGTGGGGGATTTTGTCGAGGTGGCAGACTACAGCGGTACCGTGGAACGGATCGGCAGTCGCAGCACCATGATTCGCACCTTGGATCAAATCTCGATTATCGTCCCCAATTCCCGCTTTCTGGAAACTGAGGTGATTAACTGGAGTCACAGTAACCCGGTTTCTCGTCTCCATTTACCGGTGGGGGTCTCTTATGGCGCTTCGGTGCAAGCGGTGGAAAAAGCCCTGTTAGATGCCGCAAAAGCCCATCCGGATGTCTTGCTGGTGCCGGCCCCGCGCGTTATGTTTATCGGGTTCGGAGACAGTTCTCTGGATTTCGAACTGCTGGTGTGGAATGCGGAACCGAGCAAGCAATATTTCCTGAAAAGCGATTTGTATTTTCGCATTTTCTCGACTTTCGCAGAGCGCAATATCGAGATTCCTTTCCCCCAGCGCGATTTGCACGTTCGTTCGGGCAATTTGCCGGTGCAATTGTCGCCGCAATTGGAACAGGCGTTGTTGCAATTGCTTCAACGATTCGGCGATCGCAAGAGCAGCTCTTGACCCCCCCCAAACTGTCTGCGCCATCCCCTCGCTTCCCCCCCCGGGGCGAATGCAGGGTTAGGATACAAATGCCATTACCGTCGCCGGAGAACCAGAACCCTCGCACAGGCGCAGGGGAGCGATCGCGAGGGTAACTCCCTTCGGCGGCAATTTATCTAAATTGGTGAGATTTTCCAAGACAATACGCGGTTGCGCTAGCACTTGCCGATTCGTGGCAAATGTGGTATCCTGCCCGCCATCTACTCCGTGGGTATCGATGCCCACTCCCGCAATCTGCCGGCGATCGAGCAAAAATCGCGTTGTTTCTTCCGCAAACCCGGGAAAATGCTGCTGGTTGATAAAGGCTTTGGCATCGGACCATTTATGTTGCCACCCGGTGTACAGTAACACCACGCAACCCGGGGGGATTTTACCCTGTTTTTCCTCCCAGTGGAGTACATCGGCGCAAGATAGGGTAAAATCCGGATTGGTAGAGGCCGGTGCTGCGATATCGATCGTCACCGCCGGAACGATTAGCGATTCTGCGGGATAAGCCTCGATTCCGACGCCATCCGGGTAAAAACTCTTCGGGGCGTTCATGTGTGTGGCGCTATGTTCGCCCATACAGAAGCGTCGCAGGTAATAGCCATCTGTTGATAATTCGGCAACTGTCTGGACGTCTACGGGTGGATCCCCGGGCCAATGGGGGATCTGAGGCGCGATCGCGTGACTGAGGTGCATCACTCGCGAATAGGTAATTGTTTTGCGGTTGGATTCAGGGTTCATCATTCCATTTTTAAGCGTTAATAGTGGGAAATGCCGCTAGCAGCAGAATCTGAAAAAAAATCGGTGGTTAGCAATCCCCGGATCGGGCTTTAACCTTAAGGATAGAATAACCAACGATTGCTTTTAGAGGGGTCAACTCTAGCTGTAAAACGAAGGAAAAACAATGCAAGAATATCAACAAATTGCTGCCTGGGTCAAAGAACAACACGCCGAAGATTATCTCCTGACATGGTTGCTGACACAACCGCAACTGTGGTGGTGCGAAGGAGAACTCTATCAAGCGGCGATTTCCAAAGACGGGGAGCGCCTCAAAGCCTTTGTCGAAACTCACCAAGAAAGTGAATTGCTCGTGCAAATTGCTGATAAGTTAACGGAGGACGACACCTGGGAAATTGTCGCCGTTTTCCTCAACCAAATCTGCGATTTTTATCAAGAACTGCTCGCTAAATTGCCGGAAGTACGCCCCAAACGCGAACGGATCCCTCGGCGCGGGTTGGAAAGTCAAAATTTCGCGATTGAAGCTTGGGCGCGAGAAGAATCCGACGCCGATCGCCACTCTGACTCGGATGCGATCGCCTGATGCAACGAGTATCGATCTCCTCGGCGGTTCAGGGGCAAAATGATGCACTCACCACGATAAAAATGAGAATTGAGAAGCACAACTCGATCCAAATTCTTAATTCTTAATTCTGCATTCGCGGTGGGGAGTAACCTGTATTCAGACGCGCCGTGGCGCGTCTGTCCCTGGATTTTCCCCCACCCCTTTCCCCGCTGCAGGAAATTTCATATCATATAATATCTCGCAATCTCACTTAAGCGTCACTGCCTTATACTAAATATATACTCGGCGCTCGGATTGGACGAACTCGCCTTGTTCTTTCGGGTCCCTCCAGACAGTCCCCCTCACCGACATTTCTTCAGATTCGGTGGGGTAACGACCAGAAAAGTTGGTATCCTAGAATAAACTGGGAAAATTTATTTTCCCAACCCAACCAACACTCAAAAAAGGTAGACAACTTAAATGGCAAGACCAACCAAAGCACAAATGCAGCAAAGCTGGAATGCCCGCAAATCCCAAGCGTTTAAAGATATGAAAAAAACACAGATGGAATACTACATGAGGGCAAAGCTGATCGAAGTCGGCGTGAATCCGAAATCGGCAATTTATCGCTGGAGTGTCGAAAGGAGTGGCGATCGCGAAACCTGGACTTACAGTGCCTATTGGGCCGACTCTAAAGAAGAACTCTTAAAACAAGAACAACAAACCTCTAATTCCACTCCCGGTTAACCCGGTTGTATGGCGAATCTTTCTGCCTTGCTCTAACTCGACAAACGAAAATCGTGGTGCCTATCGCGCTTGGGGGTTCGATAACCGGGAAGCCGCCGTGCGAGTGCCCAGCAATCCTGCGCCCCCCTCTCCCACCCATTTCGAGCTAAAAACAATGGATGCTTCGGTGAATCCTTATCTCGCTTTGGGATCCGCGATCGCGGCGGGATTCCCCGGCGAACCCGTAGCGGTAGATCCGGGCTATTTGGCACCGGCACAACGCCGCGATCGCGGCATTGATTTGTTACCCACCTCTTGAGGCGAGGCGATCGCATTTCTCACACAACATAAAATTTTCCTCGATGCCTTAGGGAACTGGCAACGGCTTATTTAGCCGTGCGAAACGCCGAATGGGAAGCCATGAAAGACCTAGACCTGGAACAAGAGGTGCTGCAAGCGCGATCGCTACTAACCCAGAAGTCGGTTGTCCGAATCGTTGCATCGCAATTCCTCCACATCGGCGGACAATCATAAGCCCCACCGCGACTTCTAGTCTTGTTTCCTTTGTCTGTGTTGCCCTTAGTATCACTGTGTGACCCATGAGAGACCTTTGGCAAATTGCCGCGATCGACCAACAGGCCCACAACCTCCTCAAACCGGAGGTATTTGCCCGTTTTCCCTATCCCTCTGCCTTCACAGAAGGACACCACAAGGCGATCGTCAACCATCACGCCCGTCATACCCTCTGCTATCGCCGCAGTTTGCGCGATATCGCTCAACTGTTGCAATGCGACCCCACCGAATCCGCCATTCTCGCACAACGCAAACGCTTGGGGTTATAACGCCTCACCGAAGTGTGCTTTAACCACGCCCAACTCGATACCATTCTCTTAGATGACGGATTTCTCCCCACCGACATTCTCCCCCTAGAATGACACCAAAACTTTCTCCCCGTCAAGCGATTGCTGCAGTTGGAAATGCTCGCCGAAACCCTCTTGCGAGAACCTGCCGATTTTGCCACATTTTTAGCGCGATTTCACGCCGAACTCGACCCGCCCCCGCCTGGAGTTGTCGGATTTAAAAGTATTGCCGCATATCGCACCGATTTAGCAATCGAATCGGTCTCCCCAAAGGTAGCAAAACCGCGATTTGATGCGCTCAAAAACGCTGCCAAAACAACATCTTTTCGCCTCCAGGATAAGTGCTTCATTGACTTTTTAATCGCCCAGGGATTGGAAATTGCGGCTCAATACGAACTCCCGGTGCAATTTCATACGGGATTTGGCGATCGCGACTTAGATTTGCGCCGCGTCAATCCCCTGCACCTGCGCCCTTTGCTGGAAGATTCCCGCTTCCAAACCGTCCCTTTTGTCTTGCTTCATGCCGCTTATCCTTTCTCCCGCGAAGCCAGTTATCTCGCCTCGGTTTATCCGCAGGTTTATCTCGATTTTGGCCTTGCCGTGCCCTATCTCAGCGTTGCCGGCATGCGCCATGCGGTTCAGATGCTTCTAGAACTCGCCCCCACCTCAAAAATTATGTACTCTTCTGACGCTCATTTTATCCCAAAATTGTATTATTTAGCAGCAAAATGGGGGCGAAAAATATTGGCCGACTGTTTAGAAGCCGCGATTGGCGATTTAGATTTAACCCCTCCCGAAGCTGAAGACATTGCAACGGCAATTTTACAGAGAAATGCGCGGCATCTATATCGGTTATAATCGGCACTTTTCCTCGGGATTCACCCCTTTAAGTGATTCATTTCACCCCCGGTGGTTCCCCGGCGATCGCCCGGAGGGAACGAGTCGGATTTACTCCCTCGCGACGCTATTATACCTACGTTTTCGCCGCTTGCGGGAGGGTTTCGAGAACCTTGGTGGCGACCCCGGCTAAATTATCATCTCGAGTCATGCCGAGAATATAAACGTAAATGGTGTTTTTTCCCACCCGGTAGACTTTGATATCGCTGAGGTGGTATGTCAGAAATGTCAGCAATTGCCGATATCTCCGCAGGGTTGCCCTTTCGTGGAAGCCGTACCACTCCTTTTCGGAGAATGCAGGGGCAAAAAATTCGTCCACAGTGATGACTTCTACCGGTGCGTCTGGCGGGTGGTAGGTTAGTTGGAGCAGTTGCTCGCGCGTCACCTGGTTCGTGTCCCAAGTTATCACCTGAAAGGGAAAGTCAGATTCGCTCATCCAGAATAAGCAATTGGTCAATTCGGCAAGCTTTTCTCTCAGAGTGGTATTGATCGGAATCATTTTTCTCCCATTTTAGAGCCAAAAGACTTATTATAGTAGCAAAAAGCGCTTTTTGCTTTCCATCACGGGGTCAGTTGCCGTCAGGTTGGGATTGTCAGGGTCTAGTGACGAGCTATTTTGTCTCACATAAAGAGAGTTGAGGGCATAAGTGCGGTGGAAAATATAGTGCGTTTTTCATGTGGCTTCGGTGGGTGCCGGATTTCGATTAGCCGATCGCGCCTGCGAGGATCCTCAGAATTGACAGACAGTTTTTTTCGGACCGTGACCCTCTACCCACAGCGTTCATCAATCCGCCCCCGTCATTCTGTGGCGCGAGTCGAGATGACTGGCGCGATCGGGGAAACAATAAAGTGCTAAACTCAGACGGCGATCGCCCAGGGAGAAGCTTCCCCTTCCAGCGACGCACAGAACTAGGAGAAAAGCGAACACCCATGCAAAACACCAACCCCCAACAAGGGCTGCACTATCTGGAAACCCAGAATTACCCCGAGGCGATCGCCTTTTATCGGCGCAGCATTCAAACCAACCCCAACGAAATCTCCCACTATTGGTATTTAGGATTGGCACAACTGCTGCTTGGCGAAGCCACCGAAGCGATGGAAACCTGGAATCGCATCATCTCGGGCGGAAGCGCCGCGCAATATGAAGCTTGGCGATCGCAGCTTCTCGCCCTGTTATTTCAATATACCACCGGGCGCGAAACCCTTGGCGATTGGGACAGCGCTTTACCCTTGCGCCAGTGCATTCATACCCTCGATCCGACGGATTTTAATAACCTCCTCGCCCTCATTTGGCTTTACGCCGAACTCGAGGTTTCTCACGCTACCTTGGACCGGGCTTTATCCGCCGCCATCGAATTACTGCGCGCCAAACAGTATGACAATATTAACAATCCACGCCTAGTTAACTTATTGGCAAAATTGGTATCTGGCAATTGCGTTTATGCCAAATCTCTGCCATTTTTTACCGCTTGTTGTGCCGAAAATCTGTTACACCCCCAAGACGCCACCGTGCTTTCCATCAGCCAAAGATATGCGATCGCCTACAGCGCTAGAGGTCAGCAACTCTCGAACATCGGCGAGTTTGACGAAGCGGTTTTTCATTTTAACAAAGCCCTAGAACTCGATGCCAATGTGCCGCGCATTCACTATAATTTAGGCATGGCTTTATTCTCCCAAGGCAATAGCCGGGAAGCCGCCCAACACTTACAAAACGTCACCGCTACCGAACCGGATTATCACACCGCTGGCATGATTTTGGAGGCGATGGATACGCCAAAAGCCCGCGAGATTCTGCTGACGATTTATCATAAAGCGTTACGGAGAAACTGGAAAGCAGCGCAATACGAACGGATGGCCAAAATTGCGCGATCGCTTCTTTCCCTGCAACCCCATGAAGCCGATTCCTATTATCACTTAGCCCTCGCTTTGTATTATGATGGCATCTTCGCCTCAAAACCAGAAGCGATCGCCGAATCCGAGGGGTACTTTCAAAAAGCCCTAGAACTTCAAGTAGATCGAGAAGAAGCGCGCTTCAGATTGGCTACCTTACCCTACATGAAACAATTTGCCGCAAAAGGGTATTCCGTGAGCGCCGATTGTTTTACCATTGTCATGCCCATTTGGGAGGAGCAATTAAAGCGATTTGCCCATGTGCCAAACTTAAATGTATTGGAAATTGGCTGTTTTGAAGGCATGGCAAGTTGCTGGTTGCTCGATAATCTTCTCACCCACGAAACGGCGAGAATCACCTGCATTGATAATTTTGAAGGGGTGGTGGAGAAGAAGAAACAAGACCAAACCGCGCGAGAAAGCGTAGAAGAGCGGTTTGATGGGAATATCGAGAAAAGTGGCGCAGCGCAGAAAGTGAAAAAGCGGGTGGGGAATTCGCAAGAATTGTTGCGATCGCTCCCGTTAAATGCCTACCATATTATTTACATCGATGGGTCTCATTTTGCCAGCGACGTGCTGCAAGATGCGGTATTAAGTTGGGGACTGCTCAAACAAGGCGGCGTGATGATTTTCGACGATTATAATTTTAAATTTGCCGACCATCCCCAATGGAATACCGGGCGAGGCATCGATGCGTTTTTAACGGTATTTGAAGATAAAATCCAAATCATCGAACGGGGAGAGCGGCAAATTTTTCTAGAAAAAATCGCGCCATAAATCCGGGGTTTTTCTGGAAAAAAATCCCCGGAGAAGGGGAAAGGATCCGAGCGATCGCCCGGATCCGAGTAGGGAATTGAAAACCCACGGCGCAACCTTATTGCTCATCCGCCGTAAAGCAATAAATCGTCTGAGTTTCCAACTCGGAACAGACTTCGGAAGGCAGTTGAGAGAGGGCAAAACTTTGACGTTTGAGCTGGACCCCCAAATGAGTCAAGGGATCGACCCCAGTAGAGATGAGAAATTCCATGCGATAGATATCGGGCCACTGGGCGAGTTTATCGAGGATTTTCCCGATCGCCTGCACGTAAGGATGTTCCGAATGTTCGTACCAATCGGGCGTCGCCAAATGAGCTTGGTCGAACCCCAAATGAAAGGTTAGCTGAGGTTTGCCAAACAGAGCGATCGTCACCGGGCGCTTTTCCTCTTGGACCAGCAAATGGTATTCATCCGCCAGATCGCGAATTTTTTCCAAATGCTCGTACCATTGTTTCATCTGGGTTGGCGGCGTCACATCCGGATCCAGTTCTTGCCAGTGAATCGCCACCGTCACCAGATAGGTTTGCAACAGCATGTGACCCAGTTTTTCCGCCTTAGTTGCGAGATAGGTGCAATTGTACGGGTTAGCCTCGATTAACAACGGTACGCGATCGACCATCTCCAACCCATACCCTTTCAACCCGGCAATTTTGCGCGGATTGTTGGTAATCAAGCGAATTTTCTTCACCCCCAAATCGTTGAGAATCTGCGCCCCCACGCCATAGTTGCGAAGGTCCGCCGGAAACCCCAGACGCTCATTTGCCTCTACCGTATCCAACCCCATATCCTGTAGCGAATAAGCCTTCAGCTTATTAATCAAACCAATTCCCCGCCCTTCTTGGCGCAGGTAAACCACCACCCCTTGGCCGAAATTTTCGATCATTTTCAGCGCCGCCTGTAGCTGCATGCGACAGTCACAGCGCAGGGATCCCAACGCATCCCCCGTCAAGCATTCCGAATGCACCCGCACCATGACTGGATTCTCTTTAAACCCCGCCAAGTCTCCCTTGACGATCGCCACATGCTCTTTGTCATCCAAGATATTGCGATAAGCGTAAATCTGGAATTGGCCAAATTCCGTGGGTAATGCGGCGACGGTTTCGCGCACCACAAAGCGCTCGTTTTGCAGGCGATAGCTGATTAAATCCGCAATGCTGATAATTTTCAGATTGTATTTTTTAGCGTATTCGATTAATTCCGGCAAGCGCGCCATCGAACCATCGGGGTTTTGGATTTCGCAAATCACCCCCGCCGGATATAATCCGGCCATGCGGCTGAGATCCACAGCAGCTTCCGTATGTCCGGCGCGTTTGAGGACCCCTCCTTCCTTCGCCCGAATCGGAAAAATATGGCCGGGACGACGCAGATCCTTGGGTTTGCTTTCCGGATGAATGGCAACCTGAATCGTGCGCGATCGGTCCTCGGCAGAAATTCCGGTGGTGACGCCGTGGTGGGGTGCAGCATCAATGCTGACGGTGAAGGCAGTCTGATTGGTTTCGGTATTGTCGATCACCATCAAAGGCAGCTCGAGTTCGTCCAGGCGATCGCCCTTCATCGCCAGACAAATCAATCCTCGGCCATTGACCGCCATAAAATTGATAATCTCCGGCGTCACAAACTGAGCCGCGCAAATCAGGTCGCCTTCGTTTTCGCGGTTCTCATCATCCACCACAATAATCGGGTGTCCCGCCTCGATCTCTGCCAAGGCAGCTTCAATAGAATCAAACTTAAACGGTTGTTGTCCGGCGTTTTCTGGCAATTCCACAGAGAAGTTCTTTCGCGTAAACGATAATGTTTGTTAAGGATATCTGTTTTTAATTTTAGCCTTTTTACTGTCTCCATACAGGGATTGGCCGCAACTCCCTCTCTTCTCACCGCCGCGCCCCGCCTTTCTGCTTGCTCCAGCATAATTTCCCTGAAAAGTCAATCCGCAAAATTTCTCAATCTGCTCTCTTTTTCCCTCGGTTCCCGGTAATACCGACTCCCCCCTCACCCACCCCGCCGGCGATTTCCCTTCTCCTTTTCTCCTCTTTCTACCCCCATTCCTTTCTCGGTTTGCTAGAAAATTACTGTAAAAATTAGCAAACTTTATGTTATAATTAACTGCTAAAAAAAAACCGGGGTAAACTTGATGGTTCCAGTGGCTTGGCGGATGATAGTAGAAGCAAAAGGACGGTTTGCCATTACCGCGATCGGGATTGGCTTTACCGTCATGCTGATGCTTTTTTTGCTCGCCGTTTATGAAGGGGTAAAATCCGGCGCGAAAACCTACGTACTTCAAATTCCCGCCCAAGTTTGGGTCAGTCAGCGCAACTCCACTAATTTGATTAAAACCTCTTCATTTGTACCCGTTCCTATCGGCGATCGCCTCCGTCAAGTTCCCGGCGTCCAAAGCGTTAACGGCATTTTGCGAACCATTGCCCCCGCCGAATTCGACTCGGAAACCGTCACCCTCTTTATTTTTGGCTTCGACATTCAAACCCAAATCGGCGCACCCAAAATTATATCGGGCACGGCTAACCTCCGCACCGGTGAAATTATTTTAGATAACGCCTTCGCCGCTACCCACAACTTAGAACTTGGCGAATCGTTACAGATTCAAGGACGCTCTTTTCGCGTAGCGGGCATCAGCGAAGGCACCAATTTAATTGTCGGTCAGTTTGCGTTTGCTACCCTCAATGATGTCAGCGAATTACTCGGCTTGTCCGAGGTGAGAAGCTTTTTCCTCTTGCAGTTAGAGCCAGAAAATTACCAGTCGGTTCTCGAAGACTTGCGAGACACTTTCCCCGACTTGTTGTTTACCCCTTCCGCAGAATTGGCGCAAAACAACGTTGCCGAAATGGAAATCGGCGTGTTGCCCATTCTCTGGACAATTGTAATTTTTGGCAGCATCACCGGCGCAACGGTTATCGTGTTAATGATGTACACTGCTGTGTTAGAAAAAAGAGAAGACTATGCGATGTTAAAAGCGGTGGGGGCTAACCAGAATTTTTTAGTGAAACTGGTCTTAAAACAGTCGATTATTGCCTCGGTTGCGGGATTTACTTTAGGGCTAACTGTAGACTTGATGTTATCCCCAATTCTCAGTACCATAATTCCCGCCCTTCTGATGGTATTTGTGTGGCAAGATGCTACGGTAGTGTTTATCGGTTCTTTGGCGATCGGTATCCTGGGGGCTTGGGCATCCCTTCGCACCTTAAGAAATATTTATCCAGGAGAAGTGTTTCGCGCATGAATACGCCACAATATCGGGTGTTGCACGCCCAAAATTTGGATAAAATCTATGGCGAAAAAACCCCCAATCCGGTGCAGGCGGTGGTGGATGTTAGCTTAGAGATAAAAGCCGGAGAATTGGTGATTATCAGCGGGCCGAATGGCAGCGGTAAAACCAGCTTGCTTTCGTTATTGGGCTGCATGACGAAACCCTCATCCGGGTCTTTGAGAATTTTGCAGCAAGAAGTGACGCGGTTGAGTCAAGATAAATTGAGCGAATTCCGGTTAAAAAATGTGGGGTTTATTTTTCAGACCTTTCGGTTGCTGGAGTTTTTGACCGTGGTAGAAAATGTGGAAATCATTTTTAATTTAGCGGGGCGATCGGGTGCTGGAGTGCGCCGCCGCGCTCAACTGTTGCTAGAGGAATTGAATATCGATCGCCGCGCTCATTTTTTTCCCAAAGCATTAAGCGGCGGCGAAAAACAGCGAGTTGCCATTGCCCGCGCCTTAGCCAACGATCCGCCTTTATTGCTTGCCGACGAACCGACGGGGAGTTTGGATTATCATAGCGGACAAGCAGTGATTGAGTTGTTAGCAACCGTGGCAAAAGAACGGAAGAAAGCGGTGGCGATCGTCAGTCACGATCGCCGCATCGAACACTACGCCGATCGCATCTTGCACATGGAAGACGGACATCTCAGCCTCCGCCCGCCCCACGCCTAACCGCCGCCACAATTCAGCTTTTTTTTGCGTCACTGTGACAGACAGCGACTCAATATTTAGGGCGATCGCCAAATTGTTTCAACCCTAGATTTTCTGCCACACCACCAGCATAGAGCCTCTGACCCCTGCCACTCTACCCACCATGAGAGTCATCCCCCCCTCACCGTCGGGGACACTCCCCCAGGATCGGGGGTTCTCTTCCTTACCCGGTCTAACCTGTAGGGATTTCTACCACGAACTTTCCCATTTGGTACTAAAATGCAGCAACAACTCGATTGAAGTTAACTCATAGGAGAAAAATTATGGGTGAAGACACCCTGCGGGTGGGTATTGTTGGGGCGTCAGGCTATGGTGGAGTGCAGCTTGTGCGCCTGATTAGAGATCATCCAAAATTAGAGCTAGTTTATTTAGGCGGGGAAAGCAGTGCGGGGAAACCCTTTTCCGACCTTTATCCGCATTTAGGACAAGCCACCGACTTAACCATCGAACCCGTGGAACTCGACACGATCGCCGATCGCTGTCAAGTGGTATTTTTATCTTTACCCAACGGGCTAGCCCACCAGATGGCTCCCCAATTGCTGGAAAAAGGATGCAAAGTCCTCGATCTCTCCGCAGACTATCGGTTTGCCAACTTGCAAACCTATCAAACCTGGTATGGGGGAGACCGGCAAGACAGCGCGATCGCCGCCACTGCAGTGTATGGCTTGCCCGAACTGTACCGCGATCGCATCAAAGAAGCGCAACTCGTCGGCTGTCCCGGTTGCTATCCCACCGCCAGCTTACTCGCTCTTGCCCCCCTACTCAAACAAGGTATGGTCGTCCCCAACAGCGCCATCATCGACGCCAAATCCGGCATTTCCGGGGCGGGACGCAAAGCCAAAACCAACCTCCTCCTCGCCGAAGCGGATAACTCCGTCGCCGCCTACGGCGTAGCGGGACACCGCCATACCCCAGAAATCGAAGCCATCTGTAGCGAATTAGCCGGACATGAAATTCTGGTGCAATTCACCCCCCACCTGATGCCAATGGTGCGCGGTATCTTATCCACCGTGTATGCCACCTTGCGCGATCCCGGCTTAGTCCGCGAAGATTTAGTAACCATTTACACCGCCTTTTATCGCAATTGTCCCTGGGTGAAAGTCCTGCCGGCAGGGGTTTATCCGCAAACCAAATGGGCGATGGGCAGTAATATGTGCTACCTCGGCGTCGAAATCGACCAGCGCACCGATCGCGCCATCGTCGTCTCCGCGATCGATAACCTGCTCAAAGGACAAGCCGGCCAAGCCATGCAATGTCTCAATTTGATGATGGATTGGGAAGAAACCCTCGGATTGCCCGAACTCGGCTTTTATCCTTAAACTCCCCTCCATCCAAAAAAACAGCCCGCCTGGGCGGGCTGTACTCATCTCCCTCCACCCCTTGCGGGTGCGGGTTTTTCAATCGCTGAATTATCGAATTACTTAGAGCAGCACTTCGGACCTAAACCCACCGCACCGGCATACACCGCGCGATCGCCCAACTCATCCTCAATCCGCAACAAGCGATTGTACTTCGCCACCCGTTCGCTGCGACACAGAGAACCGGTTTTAATTTGACCCGCCCGAGTCGCCACCGCCAAATCCGCGATCGTGGTATCCTCCGTTTCCCCAGACCGGTGGGAAATCATCGAACAGAACCCATTGCGCGTCGCCATATCAATGGTTTCCAAGGTTTCCGTCAGAGAGCCAATTTGATTGAGTTTAATCAAAATGGCATTCCCCGCACTCATCTCGATTCCCTTTTCCAAACGAGTCGGATTGGTCACGAACAAGTCATCCCCCACCAACTGCACGCGATCGCCTAACTTCTGCGTCAGCAACTGCCAATTTTGCCAATCTTCCTCATGCAAACCATCCTCAATCGACACGATCGGGTATTGACTGACCAAATTCCCCAAATAATCGATTAACTCCGACGGTTCGTGAGTGCCCCCTTCATACAAATACTTGCCATCTTTGTAAAACTCACTCGCCGCCACATCCATCGCCAGGGCCACCTGTTCTCCAGGTTTGTAACCCGCCTTCTCGATCGCCGAAATCAGAATATCCAACGCCTCCTGATTCGACTTCAAATTCGGGGCATAACCCCCCTCATCGCCAACCCCACTCAGCAACCCTTTATCGGCGAGTACCTTGCTCAGAGAGGCAAAGACTTCCGCCCCCCAGCGCAGGGCCTCTTTAAACGAAGAGGCCCCCAACGGTACGATCATAAACTCCTGAAAGTCCACATTATTCGCCGCATGGGCACCGCCATTAATCACATTCATAAACGGCACCGGCAGCAAATTGGCCAACGGTCCGCCCAAATAGCGATAAAGGGAAATTTCCAGGGCATTCGCCGCCGCCTTCGCTGTCGCCAAAGACACGCCTAAAATCGCATTTGCCCCTAAATTGGACTTGTTCCCCGAACCGTCCAACTCGATCATCTGACGGTCGATCTGCACTTGGTTAATCGCGTCGAGTTCGTATAGATTCGGCGCAATTTTGTTTTCTACATTCTCAACCGCCTTCAAGACTCCTTTGCCGCTGTAGCGGTTCTTATCCCCATCGCGCAATTCGTGGGCTTCAAACGTCCCGGTGGAGGCACCACTGGGCACCTGCGCCAGTCCCATCGCCCCATTTAACAGATAAACTTCCGCTTCGATGGTGGGGCGTCCGCGAGAGTCGAGAATTTCGCGGGCTTTAATCATTTCAATTGCGGTATCGATTTCGTTGGTCATTTTGTTTTCCCTGAACTTCAGACACTTCAGATGGAAATCGGCCAGACATTGACGCTGGATTCTCCCAGCCTTGTCAGCCACACCCGAGAAAGGTCTTCCAGGTTTAAGATACAGCGCCACTCCCGGATCGGGCATTAGATTTAAGAATGTTTATCGATCCCCGTGACGCTTCGATCGCCCCCCACTGCGATCGCCACCCCAGGACTATCGTTCAATCCCTATATCTTTAAATTGCTTTTTAGAAAAAGTTAAGATTTCGCGATCGCCTGCCTCTGAGTTCTGCCCCTCTGGGTTTTTCTGAAACATGCCTCAGAAAAATAAATCAAAAATCATGCAAATTAGATGTATCTTAATGCCAGAATACCCGGTCAGATCTGCCTCAAAATCAAACCCCCGATAGAATAAGGAAAAGTCAGGAAACTTGGAGAAAGCCCATGCGAATGCTACACACGATGTTGCGAGTCGGCAACCTAGAAAAATCCCTCGACTTTTACTGCAACGTCCTCGGCATGAAATTACTGCGCCAGAAAGATTATCCGGGGGGTGAATTTACCCTCGCCTTCGTGGGTTATGGCGACGAATCCGACCATACAGTTATCGAACTAACCTACAACTGGGGAACGGATAGCTACGACCTCGGCGATGGATTCGGTCATATTGCCCTAGGCGTAGATGACATTTACGGCACCTGCGAGCAAATCAAAGCCAAAGGCGGGATTGTCACCCGCGAACCCGGTCCGATGAAACACGGATCCACCGTGATTGCCTTTGTCAAAGACCCCGACGGTTATAAAATCGAACTGATTCAACTCGGCACCCAAGGTTCAGCCCAGGAGAAAGCCGAAGCCGTGGGGGCCAGCAAATAACCCTTCCCCTCGTTCCCAGGTTCCCCCTGGGAACGGCAAAATTGAGGCTTTGCCTTTAAATTGCATAAATTGGCGATCGCTTCAAAGCCCCGCGACCCCCTGCTTCCCACACCCACGAGAACCCCAGAACTGAGGTAAACCTCATACAAAGACCCTGGCCACAGGGATGCGGGATATCCATTAGTCGGTCTGTCTTTCAAGTGACGATTTAAAATAGATTTAGGAGATAGACTAAACTCTGCGATCAGCACCAACATTGGAGGCACGGAAAGCGTAAAAGATGCAGCCTACGGACGCCAGCAAGTTTACCGATAAAACTTGGGAAGCCATCGTCAAATCCCAAGATGTTGCCCGACGCTACCAACATCAGCAACTCGAAGTCGAACATTTAGCGATCGCCCTACTCGAACAACCCGAAGGACTCGGCCACCGCATCCTGACCCGCGCCGGCATCCTGCCCGAGAAACTCCTGCAACAACTCTCAGGCTTTGCCGGACGTCAAGCCAAAGTGGCCAACACCAGCCAACTGTACCTCGGGCGCGGACTCGACCTGCTATTAGACAAAGCCGAAGCCGCAAGGCAAAGCTTCGACGACAACTACATCTCCGTCGAACATCTCATTCTCGCCCTCGGCGAAGACGATCGCGTCGGTCGTCGCGCCCTGAAAGCCGCCACCAAAGATCCGCGCAGCCCCTTCGAATTCCAACAAATCGAAGCCGCCGTCAAAGAAGTGCGCGGATCGGCCAAAGTCAAAGACCAAAGCCCCGAAACCGAATACGAAGCCCTGGAAAAATACGGGCGCGATTTAACCGAACAAGCCAAACAAGGCAAACTCGACCCAGTAATCGGACGCGATGAAGAAATTCGTCGCGTGATCCAAGTCCTCTCGCGGCGCACCAAAAACAATCCAGTGTTAATTGGCGAACCTGGCGTGGGCAAAACCGCGATCGCCGAAGCCCTCGCCCAACGCATCGTCAACGGCGATGTTCCCGAATCCCTGAAAAATCGCCAACTGATTTCCCTGGACATGGGCAGCTTAATCGCCGGAGCAAAATTCCGAGGCGAATTTGAAGCCCGCCTGCGTGCCGTTTTGCGCGAAGTCACCCAATCCGCCGGCCAAATCGTCCTGTTTATCGACGAACTGCATACTGTGGTGGGAACCGGGGCCGGCCAGGGAACGATGGATGCCGGCAACCTGCTCAAACCCATGTTAGCCCGAGGCGAATTGCGTTGCATCGGGGCGAGTACCATCGACGAGTATCGCAAATACATCGAAAAAGATGCAGCGTTGGAACGGCGATTCCAACAGGTGATCGTCTCGCAACCTACGGTAGAGGATACGATTTCGATTCTGCGCGGACTCAAAGAGCGCTACGAAGTCCATCACGGGGTGAAAATTCTCGATGCGGCATTGGTGGCGGCGGCAAGTTTGTCCAATCGGTATATCAGCGATCGCTTCTTGCCCGATAAGGCGATCGACCTGGTAGATGAAGCCGCCGCTAAGTTGAAAATGGAGATAACCTCCAAACCGACGGAATTAGAAGCCTGCGATCGGCGCGTCATGCAGTTGGAAATGGAAAAACTCTCCCTGGAAGGTGAAAAATCCGGGGTTGTGGCGGCTAGAAGCAGTGCTTATGGTGCCTCCCAAGAGCGCTTAGAGCGGATTAATGAAGAAATCGCCACCCTGACGGCGAAGCAGCAGCAGCTCAGCAAGCAGTGGGAGATGGAAAAAGAGCTGTTAAAGTCGATTAATGCGCTTAAAGAGCAGGAAGATGGGTTGCGCGTGGAAATTGAAAAGGCAGAGCGCAATTATGATTTGAATCGAGCCGCTCAGTTGAAGTATGGGAAACTGGAAGTCCTGCAGCGCGATCGCGAAGCGAAAGAAGCCGAACTGCTGAAACTGCAAGCTAGCGGTTCTACTCTCCTGCGCGAGCAAGTCACCGACGCCGACATCGCCGAAATCGTCGCCAAATGGACCGGGATTCCTCTCAACCGACTCCTGGAATCGGAACGGCAAAAACTCCTGAAAATGGAATCTTATCTGCACAAGCGGGTCATCGGGCAGGAAGAAGCGGTTAGCGCCGTCTCCGCCGCAATTCGTCGCGCCCGCGCCGGCATGAAAGACCCCAGCCGCCCGATGGGTTCGTTCCTGTTTATGGGGCCGACTGGAGTCGGGAAAACCGAACTCGCCCGCGCTTTGGCTGAGGTGCTGTTCGACACGGAAGATTCGATTGTCCGTTTGGATATGTCGGAATATATGGAGAAGCACTCCGTGTCCCGGCTGGTCGGTGCTCCCCCCGGATATGTGGGCTACGATGAAGGCGGTCAGCTCTCGGAGGTGGTGCGGCGCAATCCTTATTCTGTGGTGTTATTCGATGAAGTGGAAAAGGCGCACCCGGATGTGTTTAATATTTTGCTGCAAGTGCTCGATGATGGGCGGATAACCGATTCTCAAGGTCGGGTGGTGGATTTTAGAAATACCGCGATCGTGATGACGAGCAATATCGGTAGCGACCACATCCTCGATGTGGCTGGGGATGATTCCCGATATGAAGAAATGCACAAACGGGTGATGAATGCCCTCAGAAATCATTTCCGTCCTGAGTTTCTCAATCGTGTGGATGAGATTATTCTGTTCCACGCCCTGACTCGCGCGGAATTGGGCGAAATTGTGGGGATTCAAATCGAGCGCCTCTGTGAGCGTCTCGCCGAACAGAAAATTTCTCTCAAATTGATGGAGGGGGCGCGCAATTATTTGACCGAAGTGGGGTACGATCCGGTGTATGGGGCCAGACCCCTCAAGCGGGCTATCCAGCGCGAGCTGGAAAATCCCATTGCAACTCTGTTGTTAGAGGGCAAGTTTGTAGCTGGAGATACGATTTATATCCATCGATCCAAGGAAGGATTGAGGTTTGACAACCAACCGCCTTCCGCGCCGGTAAACCCGGTAGGGAATTCCTCTTCAACCACGGGAGAGGCTCCTTCTGCTAAACCCTTGCAGCACTCCGAGGTGCAACCATCACCTAGGACCGCAGAAACGCCCGCGATCGAAGTGAAAAGCGAGGAAATTTAGTCCGGGTCGAGGGTCTTAAATATGCAGTGATTTCGCGATCGGGGAGCATTGTTTTATGGTGGATTTAACCGTAGCCATTTGTACTTACAATGGAGAAAAGCGCGTCCCTGAGGTTTTAGAGGCGCTCGAATCTCAGGTGAATGCCGCTCATTTTTCCTGGGAAATCCTGGTGGTTGACAATAACAGCAGCGATCGCACCGCACAAGTGGTTCGATCGCTTCAAGAAAAGTGGCCCAATGCCCCGGCGCTGAAGTATTGCTTTGAAGAGCAACAGGGAGCAGGTTTCGCTCGCAAACGGGCAGTGCAGGAAGCCCAAAGTCCGTTAATCGGGTTTCTCGATGATGACAATATCCCGGCACCAGACTGGGTGGCAGCAGCATACAACTTCGGCATGGCTCATCCCCAGGTGGGTGCCTACGGCAGTCAAATCCAAGGGGAGTTTGAAGCACCACTGCCCCCGAATTTTGAGCGGATTTTACCCTATTTAGCCATTACCCAGCGCGGCGACGCCCCCTTGCCCTACGAACCAAGGCACAGAGTTTTGCCGCCCTCGGCAGGGTTAGTGGTGCGATCGCGCGCCTGGCGCGAAAGCGTTCCCCGCCGCTGTATCCTCAATGGCAGGGTGCCGGGAAGTATGGTAACAGGAGAAGATTTAGAGGTGCTGGCTTACATTCAACAGGCCGGCTGGGAAATTTGGTACAACCCACGGATGCAGATTAAACATAAAATACCCCGGCAGCGTTTGCAAAGGGAGTATTTAATTCCGTTTTTCCGAGGGATTGGGTGGAGTCGTCACGTGACTCGCATGGTGAGAATTCAACCCCGATTCAGACCCCTGGCGGTGGTGGCGTTTATGGTCAGCGATCTGCACAAAATCATTCGGCATTGGCTAAAATACCGCAGGGAGGTACAGACCGACTTGGTGGCGGCTTGCGAACTGGAATTGTTGGTGGCCAGCTTCACCAGTTTTTTTTATTTGTGGCAAAATGGGTATTTGAATCAAAACCAGTTAAGTCAAGAACGGGAAAGTCAAACCCACCCTGCAATCGAGAGTCATTTGTGAAAATACAGACCTCTGTAAATTTTAATTCAAAACAGCGGTAAAATCAGCGATTTAATCGTCCAAATTCCCCAATATTTTATCGAGTAATTTCACCCCTCTTGGAAAGACAAAAGAATGGTTGGGTTATTAACGGGCATCACCACAGCATCCAAGCCTCCTATTTACATCGTCGGTTTGCCCAGGACTGGAACGACGTGGCTGGCTTCTATCTTGAACACGACCCCCGGAATAAAGCATTTACACGAACCGTTTAACGCCATCAACGTTCCAGAAGCCGTGCCCCACGCTCTCCAATATATGCGTGCAGACGATAAAAATCCCGCATTTTATCGGTTGTGCCGGCAAGCCTTTTCCGGACACAGTCCTCGAGATTGCGTTACCTACAAGCGCTCTCCTGTTTACAAAATACTGCCTTGGTGGCCCGGGCGGGTGATGGTGAAAGACGTTCATTCTTATTTGGCTTTGGATTGGATTGACCAACACTTCAATCCCGTTGCCATCCTAGTGATGCGGCACCCCTGTGCTTTTGCTTATAGTTGGTTTCGGCTTTATGGCCAATTTGGAAAGTCCCTCGAGAAGGTGATAGAGCAACCAAAGCTGATGAATGACTATTTATACCCCTTTGAAGAACAGTTAAACAAAGCAGAAGGATTTTGGGAAAAAATCGGTGTTTTTTGGGGGGCAACCTATTATGTGATGCTTCAACAACAGCAGAAACATTCCGATTGGATCTGGGTCAAGCATGAAAGCTTGTGTCAGGATCCGTTAGGAGAATATCAAAACTTATTCAAACGCTTAGATTTGCCTTGGACGAGCCAAACCGAACGGCGATTACAGCAATCTACAACCAAACACAGCACTCAACCTTACGTACCGCAAAGGATAACTTCACAAGAGCCACAGAAGTGGAAAAATCAGCTCGAACCCAAGCAAATCGATCGCGTTCTCGAATTTGCTCGGCCTTTCGGCTTGCAATGCTATCCGGAATTATAAAATCCAAGAATAACTTGTTTGGCTCGTCTGACTCCTCTAACTCCTGTGACTCGTTCCCAGGCTCCACGGGCAATCAAACCCGAGGCTCCACCTGCCCAAAATCGGCCAAATAATTGACAAGCTTGCTTAGGGAAATGAGGAAAAGCGCCTGGGAATATTTTTCTGGGCAAGGAATTGGTAATCTCCTATCATGTAATCCGAAGCAAATTATCTGAAATTGATAAATATGTTAGATTTTACCGTGGCGATTCCAACCTATAATGGGGCGAGCCGCTTACCCCAAGTTTTGGAAAAACTACAACAGCAAAGGGGCACGGAAGAGATTGCCTGGGAAGTCTTGGTGATTGACAACAACAGCACGGACGACACGGCCAAAGTTGTGCAACTGTTACAAGACAACTGGCCTCACCCTTATCCCCTGCGGTATTGTTTTGAAGCGCAGCAGGGTTTGGCATTTGCTCGCCAACGCGCCATTGCAGAAGCCCAGGGCAGTTGGATTGGCTTCCTCGACGATGATAACTTAGCTGCATCAGACTGGGTGGCAGCGGCTTGCTCGTTTGTGAAGGACTATCCCAAAGCGGGTGCCATCAGCGGCCAAATTCACGCCAGTTTTGAAGCGGCACCGCCAGAGAATTTTAAACAAATCGAAGCCTTTTTAGCCATTCGCGAACATGGTCCGACTCCCTTTCAGTTTGAACCCGAAAATTTACGACTTCCTCCCGGTGCTGGGTTAGTGGTTCGCAAGCAAGCTTGGGTACAGAGCGTTCCCAGTCGCCTCGCGTTGCAGGGTCGAGTGGGAAAAGCGGCGGTAGCCGGCGAAGATTATGAGGTTCTGCTTTACATGCACAAAGCGGGATGGGAAATTTGGTACAATCCCGCCATGCATATCGAGCATCGGATCCCCCGCAGCCGGCTGGAAAGAGAGTATTTACTGCCTCTCGCCCGGGGGATTGGCTTAGCCACTTGTCAGCTTCGCATGATTAATGCTAAAACTTGGCAAAAGCCCTTGATTTGGTTGAGGACTTTGCTGGGAAACCTGCGGCGAGTGATGCGCCATTGGCTCCACTACCGAGGTCGCGTAGAAACCGAACTGATTCCGGCGTTTGAGATGGCATTTTATTGGGGGAGTTTAATGAGTCCTTTTTTTTATATTAAAAGAACGATGCAAATGCGATGATAAACTAACGGCAAGCCGATTAATTTATCGAAATGATTTTAGGAAATTAAAAGAAATAATAAAATCAGTGGAGTCATTGCCAGGGAAAAGGTCGATCGCTACTCCTTGAATTAACAAACAGTTTAAGCCATGCCGATGATTTCAGTTATTATTCCCGCTTATAATGCAGAAAAAACAATTGCAGAAACCATCGATTCGGTTTTAAAGCAAACGGTTTCCGATTTTGAAGTCATTGTCATTAATGACGGGTCGGAAGATTCAACGTTAGAAATTGTGTCCCAGATTGAAGACCCCCGGGTTCAGGTGTTTTCTTACCCCAATGCGGGGGGTTCAGCGAGTCGAAATCGCGGGGTTTCTCATTCGGTGGGAGAATTTATTGCGTTTTTAGATGCAGATGACTTGTGGACTGAGGATAAGTTAGAAGCGCAATTAAAAGCATTAGAAGCTAATCCTCAAGCAGATGTCGCCTATAGCTGGTGTGATTGTATTGATGAATCAAACCAATTTTTGCGTCGTGGCGGTCATTTGACGGCCAATGGAAACCTGTATGAAAAACTGTTAATGGCGGATATTTTGGAAAATGGTTCTAATCCTTTGATTCGACGACAAGCCGTGTTGGAAGTAGGTGGGTTTGATGAGTCACTTTGCGCCGGACAGGATTGGGATTTTTATTTGCGATTAGCGGCACGCTATCAGTTTGTCACCGTAGAGCGATCGCAAGTATTGTATCGCATCTCCCCTCGTTCGGTGTCCGCGAATGTTTTTAAGCTGGAATCGGGCTGTTTGCAACTGCTCGATCGCGCCTATGGTCAAGCCCCTGAATCTTTACAGCACCTCAAGCCCCATAGTCTGGGAAATCTTTACAAATATCTGACCTTTAAAGCACTTCAAGGAAATCCAGAAGTCGGTAATGCGATCGCGGCACTTCGATTTCTCGGACAAGCCATCAAAAATGACCCCTCCCTGCTGCAAAAAAAAGCGATCGCTAAAATAGTATTGCGAGTGGGCATCATCTCTCTACTACCTCCTTCCCTGGCAAAAACACTGCTTGTCAAGTTCCAAAAATATCTCGATCCCATTACCTTACTGGGCTACTTGCGGTACAATCCATCCCCCCTATAATTTTCACCCCCTTTTCAAAATAGTTCCTATTTTATTATGCCACTGATTTCGGTCATTATCCCGGTTTTTAATGGCGAAAAAACCATCAAACAAACGGTAAATTCAGTGTTTAGCCAAAGCTTTACAGACGTACAACTCATCATAATCAACGATGGTTCGACTGATTCTACATTAAGCATTTTGTCCACCCTTAAAGACCCCAGAATTCAAGTTTTTTCATATCCGAATGCTGGAGTAGCGGCAAGTCGGAATCGAGGAATCGCCCAGGCAAAAGGGGAGTATATTTCATTTCTCGATGCCGATGACCTCTGGACCGCCGACAAGCTAGAAGCACAATTCAAAGCCTTGCAAGACAATCCCCAAGCCGCCGTCGCTTATAGCTGGACTGATTATATCGACGAACACAATCAATTTCTCTGTCCCGGGAGTCACATCACGATGAATGGAGATGTGTATGCCAAGCTATTATTCAAAAATTTTATTGAAAACGGCTCCAATCCTTTAATTCAGCGGGGGGCTTTAACCGAGGTTGGAGGCTTTGACGAATCCCTGCCACCGGCTGAAGATTGGGATATGTGGTTGCGATTGGCAGCCCGATATCGGTTTGTTGCCGTACCTCGACCCCAAATTTTATACCGGATGTCAGCGGATTCAAATTCGGCCAATATTGCTAAAATGGAAGCCCAGGGATTGAAAGTGCTGCAACGGGCTTTTGCTGAGGCTCCTGAGTCGTTACAGCCCCTCAAAAAGCCCAGCATCGCTAACTTCTATCAATACCTGACCTTTCGGGCGCTAGAAGGCAATCCCTCTCGCCAAGAAAACCTCACGGCTGCTCGATGCTTTTGGAATGTGGCGATTAACGAGCCGGCTGTGTTGCGGCGACAAAACCGACTGATGTCTATCGTATTTTTCAAAATTATCGCGGGTCTTTTTTTGCCGCCGCAACAGGTGCGAGGATGGATTAAGAAAGTTAAAGCAATTTCGGAAAATTTGAAGCAAACTTAAAGGCACAATCGGGTATAATAGAAAAGATGAAGAGGGGGAATTGACCGGGAAAAGTTCCCCTCGATGATTGACCTCCGTCCCCTTTTTATGAATTTCAAGCAAAATGCAGTAGTCGGATTGATTTCAGGGGTTTTACTCTTTTCTATGACGGCTTCGGAAGCTTTGTTTATTAGGCTGTTTATCTTAGCAGGGCAATCCAATATGGTGGGATATCAGTCCAACCTCAGCCAGTTGCCCGATCGCCTGCAAAAATCTCAGCCTCCGGTGTTGTGGTACAATCAAAACCAAGAGTGGGAGCCGCTGAAAGCGCCAACGGAACCGGTGCTGAGTGCCGACCTCTCCATTCCCGTTCCGCCGTTTGAAGATTACCATCCCGAACACAGTCATAAAGTGAAAAATAAAGTCGGGTTTGGGCCGGAAATTTCTCTCGGGTTAACCCTCGCCAAGGCTTTGAACGAACGAGTGGCTATGGTAAAATATTCTCGAAACGGCACGAGCCTGGCCACGCAATGGGATCCGAGAGAGGATGCAGGGGGCAATCCAAAAAATACCCTTTACCCTCGCATGAAAGAGCGGGTCTCGAAGGCGATCGCCGACCTGAAGGCGCGCGGCTACATTGTAGAAATTGCCGGGTTCTTCTGGATGCAAGGCGAGTCGGATGCTAGTGTAGAAACCTGGGCGAAAGACTATGAAGCGAACTTAACCCACTTCATCCAAACCCTTCGCGAAGACTACGATCGGCCAAATCTGCCATTTATCTACGGCATGGTTCATTTTGGCAACGAGCATGAAAAACCCAATGGTAGCGTAAATTGTTGTGGGGATACGGTGCGATCTGCCCAGTGGAATGTGCAGCAAAGCATCCCAAATACCGTAGCGGTGGAAACCCAAAATCTGTCCCTCCACAATGACTTACTGCACTTTGATTCTGCGGGAATTATTGACCTCGGAACTCGTTTTGCGAACGCTTGGTTGAATTTAACCTCAGATTCTCCTCAAGCATTTAGTGAAAGAAATGCCCCCTGATAGCTCAATCCTTTGCTGAAGGTTTTAAGTTCTCCACAAATTTAACCGTCTCTGGATTTTCTTTTGCCCAAGCTTCGCGATCGCGCCGTATTTTTGCCAGATGGGATTCGATATTTTCCGGGGTGATGAGTACCCCAAAATCATCGGGGACTTTTTCTGACTCATCGCCAAAAATCCGACTGAGTACCATATCCCCTACTTTTTGTTTATAATGGGAATTATCCCAATAATTTTTCAGATTCCCGTTCAAGGGTTCGGTAGTGATGCTATTGTACCCCGAAAAATCCCAAACGGGTAAAATTTTTACCACTTCTCGCTTCCACCTTTCAAAAGCATTCCAACCCTCCACCGCGCGAATGGCCTCCCATTGAATCGCATGAGAGGGAGAAATAAAGAATCTACAGTCTATTTCATGTTCTTCGCACAGTTTCACCACAGTTTGCAATTCTTGAAGATATCGCAGGGAAACTTGATAGATGCGGTCTCGGTCTACGGGTTGAAAAACCCCATATTTCAATCCTTGGGCGATAATAGCTTTAGTGCTTTGTTCGCCATAGATAGCCTTGCGGTAGAACTGAGCATTTTTTTGGCCATCTTTATAATAAAACCCCACCGTTTCGTTTGGATAACTCAAACTTCTTTTAATGGTTTTTGCGCTAGCAATTAAAGCATCGATAGAAAAAGTAGAATCGAGAATATCTTGCCAGACTAAATGATTAGTTTCGAGTCTAGCTTCTAGAAAATCCGGCGTATTTTCCGTAAACTGGTTAAACATCAATAAATCCAGTCCGATCGCCGCCGTTTTTAAATTGGACTGATTGGCGATCGCATGTTCCAAATAGCGGCGGACTTCATACATATTTGCCGCCGGAAGTCCCAGATTGTAAGCTGGGGGATTACCTTGCAACGCGAGGCGATCGGGGTCTAAACCAAACTCAGTTCTAGAAGAACCCAGCAAAACCGTCTGGGGTTGGATGCGGATAACTTCAAGCGCCTTGAATCGTCGAACCTGTTGGTTAATTTCGGCTTTAATATGGTTAAATCCTGCCACTCTCGGCGCATTCATTACCCCATAGGGATCTACCAAAATATTAAATAAAACAACTCCTAATGACTGGCAGAATACAAAAGCCAGTACAAAACCAGCATATCGACGATACATATCCATTGATTTCGTTTTTTTCAGCATGCATGTAATTAATTTCGATTGGCATTAATTTATTCCAACTAATTTTTACCCAAATCGTAGTATAACCCATTATTTTTGAGAATATATTCCCCAAACTTCATCTAAATTCAGGGTTCTATAGTCATTAGTTTTACTCACCCATAACTCCCGATTTGTCCGAATCCTTTCCAGGGAATCTTCTAGTGTATCTCGGGTTAGAAATATGCCAAAATCGCTCGGGACATTTTCTTCCTGAAATTGAAACATGCGATTGAGTACCAGATGACCGACTTGCGGGCGATAGTGAGAGCTATCAACGTAATATTTCATCGGGTTGGAGATGGGTTCTGTTGTGATGCTATTATAGCCAGAAAAATCCCATACAGGTGTTATTTGGACGACTTCGCCCTTCCATTGCTCAAACAGAGGCCACAATCCAGCTTCGCGAATGGCTTCCCATTGAGTCGCATGTGAAGGAGAGATAAAAATTTTTAAATCTATATTCTTTTCTTGGCATATTTCCACCAATTTATTTAAGTCTTTTAAATACTCCATTGACAAGTAATATTCTCCATAAAGCTCCCTGTCTTTTAAATATTCTTGCAGACTGAAACGAAAACTTTTTAACCGGGATTGGGGAAGGAAGTGATTAATCTGGTATTGTAAATTACGTCGGCCATTTGAATGGTAAGAATCAGGCTTATTTGGAGATTTTAAATTACTTGAAATGGTTTGATAGCTAGAGTCTAAAGCATCCAAAGAAAAGCCAACTCCCAAGGTTTCTTCTAAGGTTAAGCTTTGGCGCTCTAACCTGGCATCACTAAAATCGGGTCTGTTTTTTCGCACCTGGTTAAACATAAAAAAATCAATACCCAGCACCACTTGAGTGATTTGAGGCTGATTGTTGAGAGCATGTTGGAAATAGCGCAGCACCTCATACATATTCGGGCCAGAAAGGGCTAGATTGTATCCAGACCCGCTATTTGCCAAAACCGGATGAGTGGGATCTAATCCTAACTCAGTTCTAGAGGAACCTAAGAAAATAAAATCGTATTGGCTGCGAGTAATTGCCATTGCTTTAAATAACCTCACATGAGTGGCCAGGACGGGTTTAAACTGGTTAAAGTTTTCTACTTTTGGCATGCCGAGGACTTCATAGGGATCCACAACAACATTAAACAATCCAAGCGCCAAAGATTTAGCGCAGAAAAAGGCGAGCAAAAAGGTACTATATCGACGGTAATTCTTCATCATTAAAACTGGAAGTAAAGAAACTCGGACACGCGATTGAGGGACAGCAAACAGAAAACCGCCAGACTACTCACCCCAAATGCCATCCACCAGCGCGGTTTGAACCCTTGCATAATTTCCTGGGTATTCGGTAAAAAAACCACCCCTAATAACAATCCGACCAATACAATAAAACTTTGTTGTCCGCGCAAAGGCGGTAGGTAACTAAACCCTCCCCATTCCTGAAACTGCACGCCAAAAACTTTTAACCCACCGAGGACACCTTCATAAATATTCGGTAATATAATGCCTTTCATCCCCATCATTGCCTGCAACATTTCTAGACCCTCATACAAGCTAGTGGCGCGAAACAACACCCAACTCGCGACGACGGCGAGAAAGGTCATCATCCACCCGAAGATTTTGGGTAAAGGAATGCCCAACCTGCGCCATCCGTGGTTTATCGTCAACAATACCCCATGCATGCCGCCCCACAGCACATAGGTCCAGCCCGCACCGTGCCAGAGTCCTCCTAATAACATGGTAATAAAAAGATTAGCATATCGGCGAATTTCGCCGCGTCGGTTGCCACCCAAGGGAATGTACAAATAATCGCGCAGAAACGCAGAGAGGGTAATATGCCACCGCCGCCAAAAATCGGTTATCGAAAGGGCTTTATAGGGAGAATTAAAATTAATGGGCAGTTTAATATTCATCATCCACCCCAGACCGATCGCCATATCAGAATAGCCCGAAAAATCAAAATAAAGCTGTAAAGTATAGCTCAATGCCCCCACCCAAGCTTCGAGAAACGTCACCGCCTCAGTATGAGCGAATACCTGGGCCACCCAGGGGGAGAGATTATCCGCAATTAACACTTTCTTCGAGAGTCCCAGGATAAAAAGCGTGACACCCATCGCCAAATTCTGATAAGAAAAGATGAAATTTTTCAGTTGGCGAAACTGCGGAATCAGTTCGTCGTGACGCAGGATGGGGCCGGCAATTAACTGCGGAAAAAACGAAACGAATAAGGTATAAGTGGGAAAATCGTAGTTCGAGTCTTTCGTCTCTCCCCGATAGGCATCTACCAGGTAAGCAATCTGGGTGAAGGTGTAAAATGAAATGGCCAGGGGTAAAACAATCTCGGGACTGGGAAACTGACTCTGAAAAACCTGGTTTACCGAGGTGATGAAAAATTCGGCATATTTGTAATAGCCTAACAGTCCCAAATTAAAACTAATGCCAGCAATCAGTATCCCTTTCGCCTGGGTGCTGTTTGGCTTCGCCTTGTCTAGCTGTTTGCCTAATAAATAATTTCCGGCAATGGATAAAAGCAGCAAAGGAAGATAGGAAATTTTCCAGTAGGCGTAAAAAAACAAAGAGGCGATCGCCATCCAGATAATCGCCAATTTAATTAACCGGAACTTGCCCAGCACGAAATAGACAAGTACCGCAATCGGCAGAAAGCCAAAAATAAAAACGTAAGAATTAAATAACATTTACCCTACTTTAATCTTGACTAACTTTGACCTTTTTAAACACGCCAATCCAGCCATCTTTTGTGCCAATTTTACCTCCAGAAGCGCGACAAGCCAACACACTCAAAAACTCGAGAGTTTGCCACCACTTCGTGGTAGAAGTTCGCAGATATCTGCCTGTGACAAACTGAGGGCGATAGTGACGCCGACGAAACCAAATATTTTTCAGTTGCAACTTATTGCGCGAGACATATTGCACCTGTTCGTCATAGTTTTCCACAAAAACCATCATAATTCCTTGCGGATAGTAAGGTTTCACATGGTCAAAATCATCATAAAACGTGCTACTCATTAACGGCGTGGCAATAATCAAATGACCTCCCACTTTCAGGCGGTCGAGATAGTCATCCATAAACGCTTTCAAATCCGTCGGGGTAAAATGTTCGATAATATGCGACATCAGCATCAAATCGAACTGACCCTCAGTTGCCTCAAACGCTTCTACCGTCATGCAATTTAAGCCATTTTTTTGATTCGCTGCCACCAGTGTCGGATTGATTTCCACTCCTAATGCATCATACCCGGCATCCTGTAGTGGCTTGAGTTTTCTCCCGTAACCGCAACCCACATCCAAAAGCTTGCAGGTTTTGCGCTCCTTCCCAGAATACTTAGCACAATACTTCAAAATTTGCGGCAAGTCGTAATCATAGCGCAGCAGCGAATAAAAATCCGCTTTCAGTCGGCTATAGAGGCTACCCCTTTTTCCCTGCGTCATGGAAACTCAAGCTCCTAAATGAACAAACCAAAGCCAATAATTCGGCACAACGATCGCCCAAAACACGCAGAACTGACATTGCAGATATCGCCCCGCGCCGAAAACCAAGGTTGCGCCCCAAAGCACAACCCGATCGCAACACTCCCCCATTGGCATCATAGAAGCAGGCGATCGCCTTCCCCGCTGTTCTCTCAATCATTCCCTTTATAACCCATAAGTAGGGAAATCCGAATCCCCGGTAGGGGGCAATCCCGGATCTAAAACAGCGGGGTAATCCCCCACAATCAATAACTAGACCCATTTTACCCACAGGAGAACTCTCTATGACGGTACTCGAACAAGGCCAAATCGCCATTCATACCGAGAATATTTTTCCCATTATCAAGAAATCTCTCTACTCCGACCACGAAATTTTTCTGCGCGAACTGATCTCCAACGCCGTAGACGCGATCGAGAAACTAAAAATGGTCGCCTACGCCGGAGAATTCAGCGGCGACACCAGCAACCCCGAAATTACTATTTCTATCGATAAAGAAAAAAATACCCTCTCCATCACCGACAACGGGATCGGGATGAGTGCCGACGAGGTAAAACAATACATCAACCAAGTCGCCTTCTCCAGCGCCGAAGAATTTATTCAAAAATACCAAGCCGGCAGCGATCGCGCCATTATCGGGCACTTCGGACTCGGATTTTACTCCTCCTTCATGGTCGCCCAGCAAGTAGAAATCGACACCCTCTCCTACAAAGAAGGTGCCCAAGCCGTACACTGGACCTGCGATGGTTCCCCAGAATTCAAACTAGAAGACTCCACCCGCAGCAACCACGGAACCACCATCACCCTCACCCTGCAAGAAGAAGAAAAAGAATACGTCGAACCCGCCCGCATCAAGCAGTTAGTCAAAACCTACTGCGACTTCATGCCGGTGCCGATTAAATTTGAAGGAGAAGTCATCAACCGCCAAAAAGCCATTTGGCGCGACTCCCCCACCAACCTCACCGACGAAGATTACCTGGAATTCTACCGCTACCTGTACCCCTTCCAAGAAGAACCCCTGCTGTGGGTTCACCTAAACACCGACTATCCCTTCCTCGTCAAGGGCATTCTCTACTTCCCCAAACTGCGGCCCGATGTAGACGTCACCCAAGGACAGATCAAACTGTTCTGCAATCAAGTCTTCGTCTCGGACCACTGCGAAGAAATCATCCCCAAATTCCTGCTGCCCATGCGCGGCGTGCTCGACAGTCCCGATATTCCCCTGAATGTCTCCCGCAGCGCCTTGCAGATGGACCGGACCGTCCGCAAAATTGCCGACTTCATCGCCAAAAAAGTGGCAGACCGGCTCAAGGCCCTGTACAAAGAAAACTGGAAAGAGTACATCCGCAGTTGGCAGGATATCGGCACCTTCGTCAAATTTGGCTGCTTGAATGATGAGAAATTCAAAAAACAGGTAGAAGATATCGTCATCTATCGCACCACCGCCAACTTGAAACCCGCCGAAGCGGAACAACCCTCGGTAGAAGTGCAAGCGGAAGAGGGAGACGCCTGGAAAGAAGTCAACCCCAACGCCCAAACCGAAGGCCCGTACTACACCACCTTAGAAGAGTATCTCGAACGCAACAAAGCCCGTCACGAGAATCAGGTGTTTTACTGCACCGACGAAGTGTCCCAGGCGACCTACGTGCAACTGCACAAGAGTCAGGGGTTGGAAGTCCTGTTTATGGACTCCTTTATCGACCCGCATTTTATCAGCTTCTTAGAGCGGGAATACACCGACGTGAAGTTCTCCCGGGTGGATGCGGAAATTGACGACAAGCTGATCGAGAAAGACAAAGCCTCGGATATCGTGGATCCGAGTACCAACAAAACCCGGGGCGAACAAATTAAAGAAGTCTTCCAGAAAGCCCTCAACAAACCGAAGCTCAACATCCGCACCGAAGCCCTCAAATCCGACGACCCGAAAGGCACTCCCCCCGCAATGGTACTGCTACCGGAGTTTCTGCGTCGCCTGCGGGATATGAATGCTCTGGTGAGTCAGGATAAGGCGGAATTCCCCGAGGAGCATATTTTGCTGGTCAATACCTCCCACCCCCTGATTCAGAATTTGAGCCAGTTGACTCAAGGGGCGATTATCCAAGGGGAAGGAAAATCCCCCTCGGCGGAATTGGCGGATATGATTTGCCACCACGTTTATGACTTGGCGCTGATGGCGCAAAAAGGCTTCGACGCCGATGGGATGCAGTCTTTTGTGGAACGCTCTAACGAACTGCTCACCCGCCTGACGGAACAACGCAGTTAATTGGAATTGGAACCGGGCGAGTCTCCCTTCCGGGAGTCCCAACCCAACCCCATCCCAAGCCCAATCCAGCCGTAGGGTGCGTCACCCCCTCCCTCCAAACCATCGAAAAACACCCCACTCCCTGGCGGGGGTGACGCACCGGCCCTATCCGTCACACCTGGAAGGCAAAACCCCTCCTCTCGCCAGTTGGGGCAAAACTCGCTACAATGGAAGGCTGTACTTAAAATCGCGAAATTGTATCCGGAGAAAGATTATGCCACGCAAGTGCCAGCTTACTGGGAAAACGGCCAATAACGCCATGTCCATTTCCCACTCCCACCGCCGCACCCACCGCCTCCAACATGCCAACCTGCAGTGGAAGCGCGTGTGGTGGCCCCAAGGCAATCGCTGGGTCAGACTGCGCCTTTCCACCACTGCAATTAAAACCTTAGACAAAAAAGGCTTGCAAGCCTACGCGAAAGAAGCGGGAATTGATTTGAATAAATGCTAAAGGGAATATTTCGGCGCTAAAACGCCGGGAGGTCTGGGAATGGGAGACAAGCGAACAGTTCCCTGGGTATTTATTCCCCCCTCCCCCCATTTTCCCCCCCCGGTTTTTTGAACCGGGTTTTTTTCTTTCTACTGGGTGATGGATTTTTCTCTGAAGCTGGGTAAGCTTAAACTGATATCATACAAGCCCTTGGCCGCCTTTCTCCGGAAATCTACTGATTGTCGATTGCGGGAATTTTAGGCTAAGACATAAATAACAGTATTTTTTGACACCTACTGGCACCCCTGCATCTACGGAGCAGCTATGGCTAAAAAACGCAAAATCAAAAAAGGTCTAAATCGTCTGGTGCAAGCGATGACTCGCTTCATGCAGAAACTGACCAGTGAAGAAACCTATCGCATCCTACGCACTGCCCTCGTCACCTCTAAAAAACGGGGACAGGCGGGTTTTGTGTTGCCAACCACTACCCTGCTGATTCTGGTGATGCTGTTGGTGGTCAGTGCCCTGATGTTTCGGTCCTATCAGCGATCGACTGAGGTGATTGGGGAATATCAACTGCAAGCGGTAGAAAATCCAGCAGCAGCAGCGATCGAACGGGCAAAATCCAAATTAGAATACTTGCTTTCCGATAAAGGGGTGTACGGTCAAACCGCAGGGGTTCCACCAGAAACCCTGATGGAAAGTCTGCTATTAACAGACAATATTTATTTATTTGATGATGAAACGGCAATTCCGCCTCAAGTTAATATCGATGGAACGCCAACTGAGGCGGCGTGGAGCTTTCAAACTGATGGCAATGGTGATGGAGATACCACCGATCCAGAAGACTTGACCACTGCTTACACGATCGTTTTGCGATCGACAAGACCGGCAGGAAGTGGTTTTAAAACCGTAGACCCTAAATTAGCTGCGGACCAGCCAACCATTTACCAACTCTTTAATGACAACGAAAAAGCGGATAATCTGGTGGTCAACAATGGCCCGCTAGTGCAAACTCGCGATACGAGCAATTCTTGCAATCCGCGAGTGGAATATATCCAAGGGTGGTTCCCGGTCAGTACGGCAGTCTTGATGAAGAGCTTTCAAGTGTTTGCCGTCAGCGTGCCCAATGCGGTGACTAACGGCGGTAGCTCTGCGAATCCAGTGATTTCCACGGTTCAGTACCAACAAGACCGAACGATTAATACGGCAAACAAGTGGGGCGCGTGGTTCCGCAACGATATCGAATTCAACCCCGGTCGAGACTTGATCTGGAATGGGGCGATCCACAGCGAAGGAAGTATATTTGTCAGACCGGAAGGCAATACATTTTCTTCGCACTTAATTAGCGCGCCTCCCTCTTGTTTCTATAAACCCGAACTAAACTCGAAAATCACCGCCAGAGGACATTTCGTCAATAATCTGCTGTGGGCGAATAGCGGTGCCTTCACGGGCACTACGCAGGTATATACATATGATAATACCACCACGGGGATTACCCTGACCGAGGACAACGACTCGATCGACAACAGTTTTATCACCGGGGGCAATGCGATTAATATTGCCCTGGATCCGTTGCGGATCCAGATCGCGAATGAATCGGTACCTCGGGGGGGCGGTACATTTTCGGCAATGACCGATGCGAACTGGCAGGGCAGTGACTTGTCCCAACGCATTGAAGTGGCACTGTCCTCGGCAAGTCCACCGCCCTATGTGGACGATACCTACCGCGCCGATGACCTGTACGGGCCAAAACCGGGATATGACAACAATTCACAACCCCCCTATACCACTACTCCGGATTGTCCGATCGGGATGGAAATTGACGATCCATTATGCGGCATTACTCCACCCCTAACCAACAACGATCTGCTGCGGAATGAAACCGTACCCACCGCACCCGATGCCTATGGGTTGGATGGATATTGGGAACGTCGTGCCCGAGCGGAAGGTCTGCGGGTCATCGTCGGGCAGCGACTGGAATTGGGGAATGCCTTTGGCTGGAGTGGAGAGGACCCCCTCCATCCACCAGACCCATCAATTTCAATTACCAATCTAGCCCGCCAGCGGCGCACTCAGTGGGATAATTTAGCGGCGGTGCAAGCCACTGCAGTGTATCACTATGATCATGGCACCAGCAAAGGCTATCAGCCCGTTGCAGTGGTGGCAACGACCGTTCACCCTGGCACGGCCGAAACCCTGCAGGACAGTGCCACCTTTGACAACATTCAGTTTCAAACCGTAGATAATACTCAGTTTAATGCGGTGGCTCCCGACTTTTTCAATGGTCGGGGGACGAATGGCTGGGAATTTGAACCGCCAGAACTGAATGCTTCTGTGTGGAAAGCCCTAGCAAACCTCGCCTATTTTGCTGGGGATCCCAATGGTGCCTATCCACCCCTGCAAGCTGCAGGAAGAGTGCATCCCTACCCGCAGTTGACCATGTGGGGAGACTTCTCCAATCTGCGACGGATTATTGAAAGTGGCAACCAAACTCCCCCTTCTAGCGGAAATGCAGGGGACATGAGTCTCGCCGATGCTACCACCGTTCACACGGCGGCGGCAATGTTGGGGATGTTGGCGTATAACATTGACTATCTGGAAAGTTACGATTACGCAGGCAATCAAACCAGTGGGTTATACGGAACGTCAGGCGCAGGTTTGCAGACGTTAGCAGATGAACTGTGGGAATTGCAAAATGAAGTTGACGATCCTGCTAATGATGACTATGAGGTAATAGCTCTCGATGGCGCTGGCAAGCTGGTTAATGATGGCATTAGTGGAACTTTAGCAGGTAATCCACCAGACCCAGATGATTACAAATTACCGCCCGAGGCATATATTTCTAAACTCCAACAGAAAGTAGAGAACGGAGACTTAGCGCAAGAAGTCGTAGAACTGGCTCGGTTCGTAATGACTAAGGAGCAAGTGAAACGCGATCGCATCTATGGGTTCAGGCCAACTGACGAAAACGCTTCAGAGAATGCAGCAGTTTTTACGTTTGAACCTAAACAAATAAATAATGCCAGCGTTTTTCATAACCGAAACTTTAGGATTAGTTGTGATGTAACCAACAACAGCGGGAACAACTATTTTGGACTGGCTAACTTTGAAGATCCTGTTGCTCCTGCAAATTCTCCCTTGAAAGCAGCAGGAACTAACCTGGATGAACAAGATCTAATCGGTTTATCTCGCCTCTGCTCCAACGATCCGAAATTCCCGGCGCTGTATTACGTTTTCCCAGTGGTTAATCACGGCCATGCAGGGGCAAATAATACGGCAACAGGAGGTGTAAACCATCTGCAACCAGCCGAACCTTACATCGCAGATACCTACATTCAGGGCATCAATACCGGCACTAGTCTGTATCAGGAAATCACCAACACGGACCTGAATAATATCGCCCTCCAACCCCGCCCGATTACTTTCGGCAGCTGGATCCTGCCGACGCAAAGCGCACCCGCCGGAATAACCGGGAGCAATCCCAACCGCAATGATGTGGATCTGGTGGCCGTTCAAGATGGCAGCGCCACAACATTGCGACGAGTGGCGATTAAGGATTCAGCATTCTTTGACCCTCGCGAAGAAATGAGCGTGCGGGCGTTGAATATGGATGTGGATATATTGCGCAACAACAGTCCTAACAGCGATACCTGGTTGCCGGGACTGGGGAATAGCGATGTGGATCCGAACCGGGGTGCGGTCTATGTGTTCCGGGAAGATGCGGTGCGCGAAGATGCGATCGCTCGACCCCCGACTACCAATTACACCAGCTACGAATCCGCCTGGAGTCCTGACGGGACGGTGAGTAGCGGCAGTGTCCTGATGGATGCCAATCGTCCAGCCGATCCCCCGGTATTTAATGTGGGAACTGGAGGTAGCCCGGATAATAATGCCGATCGCGGTATCAGTCCCAAAGCGGTGGATTACTATGCCGACCCCGATCGCCGTCCCTATGGTTTCCGCTTAAAAAATGGAGCCGACCTGCGGCGCAACAGCAATAACGATGTGCTGCAAGGGATCACCCTGGTGTCCGACAACCCGGTGTACATTCAAGGGGATTTCAACGTCCACACCGAGGAGGAATTTTTAAATAATTCCGGTGATTTCTACGATCGCACCAACATTAACCCAAACTTCGGCGATCCGAATGGAGACTCCTGGCGACCCTCAGAAATTCTGGCGGATGCCGTTTCCACCCTCTCTGCTAACTTCTGTGATGGCAGCATCGAAGATGGACTGGTGCCCGTAGATGCTTCGGCAATTCAAACGGTGGATCCAGGTAATATCAGAACTGGGAATCTCAACGAGCGCATCGAATATTTGAGATCGCCAGCATCAAGCTCAGACCTTAGGGACACCATTCAAGTGCGATATGGTTGTCCGAACATTCCCAATAATAGACCCTACACCTCGTACTTAAACCAAAACCGACCCCGAACCGCTCTCGGCACTGACGTTCGCTGGTTGCGAGCCAATCCAGCGGAAAACGATTCGACGTTTAGTGGGCCAGTGTCTTCTTCCTCGCCAAATCCAATCATCGTTTCATCGCCGATCGTGTTTTCCCGAAATGGCGCACCCATGACGATTAACACATCAGCAACACCCCCAACATCCAATCCCACTGCTTATAACAACAACTACTACCAGTTCAATGCCATACCGTGGTCCAGTAATGCGAACCGCGATGGCCGACAACTGGTGCCCGCCGCGAATGGAACCACAGAAATAAATGCCGTGATTGTCAGTGGTGTGGTGCCGTCGCGCAACGCTCAACAAAATGGAGGTATCCCCACCTACCCGCGCATGATCGAAAACTGGAGCGGTCAAACCTTGAAGATTCGGGGTTCGTTTATGCAGCTTAACTTCAGCAATTACGCAACCGGCCCACTGGAGCGCGATGCCTGGGAACCCAGAGCGATAAGCGGCGCACCGGATATGCCCCACTGCAGCGGCGTCAACCCCTGCAATCCAGTCAGCGGCACCAATCTCACCGGTGGCAACAATCTCAACTTGCTGTTCTACTTAGCACCCACCCGGGATTGGGGTTACGATGTGGCGTTGCAGTATCTCCCCGCCGGGCCAGTGTCGCGACGGTTTGTGATGCCCGATAGCACCCGCAGCGAATTTTACCGGGAACCGAAAGCGGATAATGACTACATTTGCAAGCTCCGCGATGCGATCGGTTTTAGCTGTCCGTAATAGTACAGGGAGGAGTCTGATGAAACCTGCAAAAGACAAGCAAACCGAACGAGGATTGACGATGGTGGAGTCGATGGCGGCAATGGTCATCTTTAGCTTGGCGATCGTCTCGATTACGCCACCGATTATATTCGCGATGGCGAATCGGGTACGCGCGCACCGCGCGGAACAGGCAATGAAACTGGCTCAGAGCGAAATCGATCGGGTTCGACTCGTACTCGAGCGAGGGAATGGTGCCTTCAATAATTTGAATGATTTTGTGGCTCATTTGCCTCCCTCTGGAGGTGATAACATCGAGCCACAACAGGTGGCAGCGCCCACGCCAGCCGGTGCCAGTGCTTGTGCCACGCCACAGACTCAGGGGGCAGACGAAATCTGCCTTGTGGACGTGAACAACGATGGCGAGAACGATTTTGCCATCCAAACCTTTCGTACCCTGAGCCAATGCTTACCCAACACATCTGGAGACCAAGTGCCAGTGGGATTCTGGATGGGGGTGCGAGTTTATACCAAAGCGTCTTTGGATTTTAGTGGAGGTTCATTGAGCAAGGAGCAAGCTTCTTTGTCTTTTTCCAATGCCAATACGGCAGGATCTTCCCCATTGGCAGTGCGCTACATTTCTATAGCCAGAACTAGCATAGACAGTAATTCCCTTGATGTCTATCAAGACCTAGCAAAAAAAGCAACTGGCGATTGTCCTTAAGGTGAGTATCATAGCACGGTTGGCAATTAGAACAGATGGCGTATAGGGATTTGATAAGGGAGAGGGTTCAATGGTTTTTGGAAAAAAAATGGCAAGCAAAAGTCTGCAATTTTATCTAAAAAAATACCTAGCAGGTTCAAAACAGAGCAAGGTAGCCGGTTTTACGTTGCTAGAGCTATTGATGGCGATCGCGGTTGCCGGCATTGTCCTCTATGGTATGTTGTCCCTGGTGGTGAACCTGCTAGGAATCGAACAAAAAGAAACTGCCAAGAGTCAAGTCCAGCAAGAAATGGATCAAGCAATGGATTATATCGCCGCCGATCTTCAAAAAGCAGTGTACATTTACGATGGGGATTGTGTGGCTGGGGGGGTGGGAAGTCCCGGAGATCCTGATTATTGTCCGGGACTTGACAATATTCTCGGTTTTTCCAGTGAGAACGTCATTCCAGTGGTGGCATTTTGGAAATTGGAGGAAGTGCCCTATAGAAATCCCACTACTACCGCTGCACAACAGTTACCTACAGATTGTACCAGCTTGCCCGCATCCGACCAAAATCAATGTTACGCCCTCAAAACAGGTCGCCATACCAATACCTTGGTGATTTATGCTCTAGATCCGGACCCCTCCAATACCTGGGACGGTCCTGCAACCATTACTCGCTATCAACTCCGTAAATACGATCCAGAGCAGTTATCCACTCTTACCCTAACTACTAACTTTGTGGATCCAACCACCACAGAGAAAAGCTATCAAACCTGGCCGTGCAACACAGATGGCACCAATTGTTTAGCTCAACAATCTTATGCAGGCAATAATGATGTATTGGTTGATTTAGTAGACAAGGACTTGTTAAGTAACAATCCTCCAACTTGTGCTGATTATCCAAATTACAGCCTAACCGGAGATAATGCTCATAGTAGTTTTTATGCCTGTGTCAAGCCTCCCGAGTTAGGGTCAGGTAATTTTCAAGATGCGATTGTTTTTCTACGCGGTAACGCTGCTGAAAAAGCCGGAGAGAGCGGTTCGCGCAATACGGTCTATTTACCGAGCTTGCAAAGAAGAATTCAGGCTCGCAGTCTCTATGAAACCACTCCCTCGGATCTGTAATTCATTTACGGGGAAGTTGATGGGAAAGCTTGAGAATCGGCGAGTTCTCATTCCAGATGAGAGTTTATTTTAGCAAAAAACGGGATTTAAAATGATACCTCTGAAGATGAAGTTACTTCAACAACTGAAGTCCTGGCAACATCAGCAACGGAATCGAGTTACTGTAGCCGAAAAATACAGTGCAGGCGGCGGTTTTACCCTGTTGGAAGTGCTGCTAGTGGTGTTTATGCTAAGCATTTTAGCAGGCATCGGCATTCCCAGTTGGCTGGCAATGGTGAACAACACTCGCCTGAAAAGAGCGATAGTACCGATAGAACAGGCCATCAATCAAGCCCAAAGCAAAGCCAAGCAGCAAAAAAGCACCTGGCAAGTTACTATTCAACAAACCACTGATGCTGCTGGGGATATTGTGGTTCAGTGGGCGGTTCATCCGGCAAGTAGTACCCCCAATTGGCAGACCATCGATAAAGAAACGGGAATTAAAATTGATGACACTTTAACCACTTTGGATGGTACAGCGACTTTACCGTGGAGCATTCAATTTAACGATAAGGGAAATTTGTCCGACGGATCGCCATTAGGTCAAGTGACTCTAACCCTACAGAGCAATGCTAACAAAAAACGATGCGTGAGAGTGCTCACCCTTTTAGGAGCCACGCGAACTGCTGAAAACCAAGATTGCAATCCCTCGCCCTAACTCACGAAAACCCTTGGCCAACCCTCACTTAAGTGCTACCGTGCAAATGTTAAATAAATGTTAAAAACCCTCAGACACTCGGCGCTGAGGGTTTATTCTATAGACAAAGTAAAATGAGGGTGCTGAGCCATGCAGAATCAGACATGGAGCCTTCCTCACAAAACCTCGCCCACCTCGGGATTCACCCTTCTCGAAGTCTTGCTGGTGGTGTTCATTATCGGCATCCTCGCCGCCGTGGGAATTCCCAGTTGGCTGGCTTGGGTAAACAGCCTCAAACTCGACACCGCCCAAGATAAAGTTTACGCTGGTCTGTTGGAAGCGAAAAGCAAAGCCAAGCAACAGAAAATCACCTACCAAATCAGCTTTCGGGATAACAATGGTCTAGCACAATGGGTAGTTCACCCCGCCAGCATCACCCCCAGTGATGACAGCGGGTGGCAAAGTCTGGATGCGGAGGTAAAAATCGACACCAACCACACCACCTTTTATCAAACCCCCGCCACTGGCTTTTGGCGAATGCAATTCAACCACAAAGGGCATGCCAACGGGCAACTGGGGCGCGTCACCCTGACCCTGGAGAATAACAGCAACCAACACCGATGCGTCTTTGTCTCCACCCTGTTAGGCGCAATGCGCGAGGACGAGGATTGCGATTGATTGCATGTTGTTAATGATTAACCGAGAGCGATCGCGCGAAATTGCCCACCGAGGGGGGTTAGTGCGTCATCCCCGGGACCCCATGCCGGGGGTGACGCCGCCGGAAACTTATGTGAGCGCTCTTGAGTGAGCCTCACTTTCCGGTAACTTAACTCTGATTCATCCAGGCTTTGCGGGCTTCCTCAGTTTTCTCCTTATCCAACTGGAACACGGACACGGACAGAGGAGGCAAGCACAAATCCAAGGAATAAGGACGTCCGTGGAACCACCATTCATCGGCCCACTTGCCGCCTAAATTCCCCATATTGCTGCCGCCATAATCCCGAGAATCGCTGTTAAAAATCTCATTGTAGAACCCATGCACTGGCACGCCGACGCGATAGTGACTGTGGGGCTGTGGGGTGAAATTGCACACCACCACCACAAAATCCTCGCGGTCCTTACTCCAGCGAATAAACGACACCACACTGTGCCGATTATCCGAGCAATCAATCCACTCAAACCCTTCTTCACCGAAATCCTGACTGTAAAGCGCCGGCGTGGAGCAATACAAGCGATTCAAATCGCTCATAAACTGCTTGAGCTGCTGGTGTGGCTCGTATTGCAGCAGATGCCACTCTAAATCCCCCCAAACATTCCACTCGCTCCACTGAGCGAATTCCATACTCATAAACAGCGTTTTCTTGCCCGGGTGAGCGAACATATAGGAAAACAGACAGCGGACATTAGCGAACTTCTGCCAGCGGTCTCCGGGCATTTTGCCGATGATATTGCTCTTTCCATGCACCACCTCATCGTGGGACAGAGCCAGCATAAAGTTCTCGCTGTGGTGATACCAAATACTAAACGTGACGTTATTTTGGTGGAACTGACGGAACCAGGGGTCCATGCTGAAATAATCCAGCATATCGTGCATCCAGCCCATATTCCACTTTAAATTAAAGCCCAAACCGCCCACATAAGTCGGCCAGGACACCATTGGCCAAGAGGTAGATTCCTCCGCGATCGACAGCACGCCGGGATAGTAGCTAAACAGCAGGTTATTCACCTGACGCAGGAAATCCGCCGCTTCGAGATTTTCCCGTCCGCCATACTGGTTGGTCACCCATTCCCCTTCTTTGCGGAAATAGTCCAGATAAAGCATGGAAGCCACAGCATCCACCCGCATGCCGTCGATATGGTACTTATCGAACCAGAACAAGGCATTGGCCACCAAGAAATTCCGCACCTCATTGCGGTTGTAATTAAACACCAAAGTGCCCCATTCCTTGTGTTCTCCCTTGCGCGGGTCGGCATGTTCGTACAAATGCGTGCCATCAAAGAAAGCCAAGCCGTGACCGTCTTTCGGGAAGTGGCCTGGAACCCAGTCTACCAGGACGCCGATGCCATTTTGGTGGCATTGGTCTACGAAATACATGAAATCTTCCGGGGTGCCATAGCGGGAGGTAGGGGCATAGTAGCCGGTGACTTGATAGCCCCAAGACCCATCAAACGGGTGTTCCGCCACCGGGAGCAATTCCACGTGGGTAAAGCCGAGGTCTTTCACATAGGGAATCAGCTTGTGGGCGAGTTCGCGGTAGGTGAGGAAGCGCGCGCCGGGTTTGAGTTCCGAGACCACCACCATCGGTTCGGTTTCGCCATTGGGCAACTGGGCCGGTTCGGAGGCGGAGGCATGGAGCCAGGATCCGAGATGACATTCATACACCGAGATAGGCTGAGTCAGGGGGTCGGTGTGGCGGCGATGCTCCATCCACTCGCTATCGTTCCAGGTATAGCTGTCCAACTCGGTGACAATCGAGGCTGTTTTCGGTCGGACTTCTTGCTGGAAGCCGTAGGGGTCGGATTTTTCGTAGATGTGGCCTTCGTAGTTTTTGATTTCGTATTTGTAATGCTCGCCGACGTTTAAATCGGGGATAAACAGTTCCCAGACGCCGTTACCGCGTTTAGCCATTTGGTGTTTGCGCCCGTCCCAGTGGTTGAAATTGCCCAGGATGGAGACATTGCGGGCGTTGGGTGCCCAAACGGCGAAGTAGACCCCTTGGACGCCGTTAACTTCGAGGGGGTGGGCACCGAGTTTTTCGTAGATGCGGTGATGATTGCCTTCGCTGAAGAGGTGGATGTCGAAGTCGGTGAGTTTGGGGGAACGGAAGGCGTAGGGGTCGTAGATGACCCGATCGCGATCGCCTTCTTTGACTCGCAGTTGGTAGTTTGCCAGTTCTTCGATATCGATGGTGCATTGGAAAAAGTGGGGATTATGCACCGATTCCATTGGGAATTCTTGCCGTTGTTCTGGCAGGATAACTGATGCGGTGTCGGCATTGGGGAGATAGGCGCGCACCACCCAGCGTTTCACTTTCCCATTTTCCTCGATTGGATGGGCACCGAGGACTTGGAAGGGGTCGTCATGCTGGTTCCAAACAATCCGGTCTACTTGATCTGGGGCGATGGTGATTGACATGGGGTTCCTTCAAATGCAGTTACGTGAATCGGTTCGATCGCGGTGCCACGCTCTTGGGAGTGGGCACATCAGGGGGTTTGGTGTCGAGCAACGGCTGCTCGGTGCTGGGTAACGTTTGGCCTGCGATGGATGGGAATGGCTTGTTTTTACCGCAAACTGACCCAGTATGCAAGGGGCGAGAAAACGCTTTGCGATCGCGGCTGAATCTCTTTTAAAATTAAGGGTTCTAGAGTTAACTTCCCTGAAAGACTACCCGGTGCGATCGCCTCTGGAGGCTTTCGGGACACAGCCAGGGAAAGGGCTAGCCTGAAACCTGGAGAGGTTTTATCTCCAATAGCCTACACCAGCAATATTAAGGAATGTTAATTAATGTGGCAAGATTTAAAACGGAAATATGGCGCGCAGCAGGTCGCGAATCGGCAAGATGTTGGTGATGTTCTCCTCGCCAGAGACGCCGATACTCGCGGTGGTCGCGGCTTGCGGGGGCAGTAAATTCACCCCTACAGGTTCGAGGTTTTCGATTAACGCCGCATATTCAGCCGGCGCGATCGCTTCCCCATCAATCGGCGATCGCGCTTGGGTAATAATTTCAGTTCGCAAAATTTCTTCTGGCACATCCGACGGTGGCGGTAATCCCCGCGCGGGGGAAGCGAAACCCAACAGCAGCATCACCCCCACCATTTCCCAGGTTGGGGCGCAGGGGAGAGCGGGCGCGAGAGCAGGGCAAACACGAGGGGTTATCTTCATTTTTGATTAGCGGTTGGGTGCCAAGCTAAGAGAACTTCTTCAGGAGTGGGAGCGGGAGACAATTCGCCTTTCGGTAGAGATTGCAGGATTTGCAGCGAGTGCGAATCTGGCCCAGGCGAATTTCAATTTTCGAGAATCCGGAGCGATCGCCAACCATCGCTTGTGACGACGAACCTCCGGGATTGCGGAACCCAAAGAAACTAGCGCTTCCCCGTGGTGGTATGGACAAAAAACTCACGGGGAAAGCACAAGGGAATAAAGTGGCCAAGGAAATGAAAACCGCCTAGGGCTTTGTTGGGTTAGTGCGCGCCGGGGGAGGGGTGTAGATGAGCGATCGACCCATTCCTGCGCGAGGGACTTCACCACAGCCATTTGCCCGTCGGCGTTTATTTTACTCGGCTTCGGGCATTTCTTCTTCAGTGGTGGCGGCGTCTTCCATCGTTTCGGGTTCTGCCGGGGCAGCCTCAGTCTCGGAATCTTCCATCGTTTCGGGTTCTGCCGGGGCAGC
>NZ_JAJENT010000859.1:0-41089 GCF_035615515.1 Phormidium sp. CCY1219 | reverse complement strand
CATTTCCCCTGGCTCTCATCCCGACGCTCACCAAGCACGGGTAGAGCGCGGGGCTTCCCGCCGAGAAGCTAAATATTGGCAAATATTGGCTGCCAACTGTGTTCGGTCGAATAGCATTTGCGATCGCCCGTCGTCCATTGTTGGCCGGATGGACTACCCTCTATTTTCTCTACAATCTTGGTATATTCACCATTACACTGCTACGAGGGCAGGAGAAGACCTCCACGCCTATGGGTCTGCATCAAGGGTCGCTACGCCTGTCACACCCCGCTGAGGGAGCTATCCGGGGTTGAGTTGGGGTTTGGCATCCTGCCACTTCCCGCAATCGGAATCAACGGGTTTTCGTTTCCTGTTTGGAGGCGATCGCAAAAGCCGCACGCCGTTTTCGCAATCGCCAAGCCCGTCGAAGCCTCTAGCTCCGTTATAGCCTTTTGTCCCCTACAACCCCAAGACAGTTTTAAGCTAAGGTATGGTTTGGAACTTTCAAGTCCCTGCCTCGATCGCTTGCAGTTTTCTAAGGCAGCGACCCCTGCCGCCACTGAACGCTGTCGTCTCTCAGGAGAGCGTCAGCGCATTTTAAACCAGGGTGCAAGGGAGCCTCTGTTCGGGGATAACCTAGGAGCGATTGCAGAAGCGGCAATGCAGGCCGCCTCATCCAGTTCCGCAGGCGCGTGCAACCACTCGCCGCAACGGCCTCTTTTTCAATTTACCTTGAAAACATCCACTCCCCTCCCCTTTGTTTGACTTTCCCCTAGTGGCTGGATGCCAATCTGTTGTATAGTCAGCCATACGCCCCCTTTCATTTTGGAGGCGCGCGCCGTCCAGTTTCCCGGAATTGTCAAACCCATTTCCCCCCCCCCGGTTCCAAGGAGCGGCGACCGGTTCGACCCCACCCCGCGTGACTGTTGCCAATCGATAATATTTTAAAATGCTGGGTAAAGTTATTGTAGAGGCCGCTTATTTCCCACCGAGAAAGCTGCTGAATTCTCCCAGAAAGCCATCTGGCTTTTCGTGTCAGCCTGAATCATGCTTCTTGACCAGTTCACACCAGCACAGTTCTAGCTATGGCCCCTGCCAAGATTCTTGTCGTTGATGATGACCCTGCCATCCGCAATTTAATCCATCGCTTTTTAAGCAAGCAAAACTATCAAATGGAGTCGGCTGAAGATGGAAAAAAAGCGCTCGAGTTATTCGAGAAATTTAACCCGGATTTAGTGGTTTTGGATGTCAATTTGCCCGATACGACGGGCTATCAGCTCTGTCAAGCCATGCAAAACCGAACCGGGGTTTTTGTATTGATGCTCACTAGCCGCACCGACGAAGCCGACAAAATTAGAGGCTTTAACTTGGGGGCGGATGATTACATTACCAAACCCTTTAGTTTGGTTGAACTCGGTGCCCGCGTCGGGGCGCTTTTAAAGCGCCAACGAGTGGTTCAAACCGCAGAACAACCCTGTCTGGACTTCGGTCACCTGCAAATCGATCCGGTCCGTCGAGAAGTCACCCTCGACGAACTCCCGGTTTCTTTAACTGCCTTAGAATTCGATTTACTTTATTTTTTAGCCCGTCATCCCGGTCGCGTTTGGCGCAGAACCGAACTGCTTCAAGAAGTCTGGGACTATGACTATGTGGGCGATCGCCGCGTGGTGGACGTGCATATCGGTCAAATCCGCCGCAAAATCGAACCGGATGCCCATCATCCCAAACTAATTCAAACCGTGCGCGGTGTGGGCTATAAATTCGAACTCGAACCGAGCCAAAACCCCCAATCTACTGAGTCAACATGAACCCACTGAGTCGCGAGCCGTAGAACCCGTGGCGCTTCTCCCTGGCAGGGTGGAGAAGTTCTCCAGACTCCCACGGCTCGATCGCTTCTTTTGGCTTACCGACTCTCCTTTACCTTAAATATTCCCGCAGCTTTTCAGCCCCCTCTTGGGCGCGACGCACGCAGTCTCCTAAGGCGACACCATCGCTGTAGTTGCCACACAGGTACAATCCGGGAAACTGCTGCAATTGTCTCTCGATGCGATGGAGACGCTGCAGGTGTCCGAGGTTGTATTGCGGAATGGCTCGCTTCCACAAATGCACCGCTAATACCTTCGGCTCTACATCCTCCCCGAGTAGGGTTTGGCACAGGTCTCGATGCACCGCATTCACGATTTCTTCTTCGCTTAAGTTGGCGATCGCATTATCGGTGGCTCCCCCAATAAAGTTAATCACCATCTCCCACCCCTGCGGCGCACGTCCGGGAAATAAGCTCGATCCCCAAATGGTTCCAAGGGTGCGAATTCCCTGCCCTCGCGGAATTAAATTCCCAAATCCTTTCATGGGCCGCTTGAATGCTTCTGTGGGATATCCCAACACCACACAAGCAACCGACGGATACGTAATCCCCTTTAATGCCATCCCTAATTCCACATCGAGCGGCTCTAATATCTCCACCGACGCATAGGTGGGAGTGGTCAGCACTACGCTGCGACTCTCTACCTGCTTTACTCCCTCTGGTGTGGAAAATTCGGCAATGTAGGTGCCTTTTTCCCTGGGACTGAGGCGCAACAGGTGCCAGTTCAGTTTCACCGCGTCTCCTAGGGTGCCGGCGATCGCTTTGGGTAGGGCTTCTAATCCCTCCCGAAATGACCCCAATTGCCCCCGCTTCGCTTGCGGTACGTTCGGATCCACTGCCACGGCAGGTTTTTTCTTGTTCTTGGCTGACAGGATTGCCCCCGCAACCAACCCCCCGCCTATCTCTTCTAGTCGCTTTACTCGCGAAAATGCTGCCGATGCACTCAGTTGATTCGGATCTCCGGCATAAACTCCAGAAACAAATGGCTCCACCAGTCGCTTGAGAACCTCATCCCCTAAATGACGTCGGAAAAATTCCGCTACGGTTTCCTCTCGCTCCTCGGACCCCATCTTTGGCCCTACAAATCCTAATGCCCCGACTAATGCCCGGAGTTTCCCCGGCACACTCAACAGCTTTGACTTGACCATTGCTGGAGGACTCATCGGTACTGGCATCAACTCCCCTTGCCAATACACAAACCGGGGCAGGAAGCGATCGGCAAGCAGTAGTTCGTCTTTTAACCCCACATCTACCGCTAATTTCATCAGCTCTGGGGTCGGGGCAAAGCTATTTGGCCCGGACTCCCAGAGAAACCCATCCCCGGATGCGGTGACGATTCGTCCTCCAACTCGCCCTTGACTTTCGGCGACTAATATGTTAAACGGGCGATCGCTTTTCCGGGGGTGCTGTAAGTCGTGCGCCATACTTAGCCCACTAATCCCTGCACCCACTATCAAGACATCGACTGTGGTAGATGGATTCGCTGCTTCGGTCATTTCAATCTTTACTATTTAGAGCTTAGCCTTTCGATTTTAGACTGCTCTCGCTTCCCTCTACACCGGATGCTGAAATAGGGTCTCTAAATACACCCTCGCTGCTTGGTGATAGTTGCGCGAGGACTCCGGCGTGCTATTGTCCCCATTTTGCAACAAAAACAGGGACAGGGCTGCCGCAAATACTCGGTCTTGGTCCCACTCGGGATGAGCATCTAAGTACCCCTTGAGCGATTGATGCAGTTCTTCTGGAATCTCGGCCAATATGCTGACGTTTGGGTTCATTTCTCGAAATCCTCCTTGCGCGTACAACGGCTTTCCTAACTTTCTAGTCTTCTGGGGGCTGCATTCTCCCGATCGAGGCACCTGTGTGATGATGCCCCTCTCCAGATATCCCCCAGTTGCCCGATTCGCTCCCCCCTCCCTCAGTCTCGAATTTCCCGTCTCTTTTGCTGACGTCACTTTTCGATTCCTCTGGGGGGTTGACAAATCTTTAGATAGCTGTATGCCGCTGCCAGAATTTTTAGGTCGGCGGATTCATTGTGCGCTTAGAAGGGGTGGGATTGTCAACGTTGCGAAATGTTACAACTCACCCACACGGCTCCTACCCCCTACGAAAGAATCAGCCTTTGAAGCCACTTTTTGTTACAAAAGTTCATAAAAAAGGATCCGCCAGTTCCCTGGCGGCTGGGCGGCGGAGAAATCCCCAACTCCACCGAAACACTCCACCTCGAGCGCGATCGCCTGTGGAAAACCTTGTTTAATCTGTGGAAAACTTCAGTTCCCCTGTGGAAATCCATGTGGAATCTGTGGGGAAAACTCCATCGAAAAATAAGAATTGCAAAATTTTTCCAACTTCCGGGCAGAGGTCATTGACCAATGACCAATGACCAATGACCAATAACAAATGACAAATTTATCATTCGATACCAGAACCGAAACGATACCCTTTGCCATAGACGGTATGAATTAAAGGAGCTTCGCCGGGGGCTTCTATTTTGCGACGCAGGAGGCGAATTTGAGCGGCGAGAACGTTGCTGCTGGGTTTAGTTTCTTCAGTCCACAACTGGTGATAAATTTGGTTGTGGGTGAGTAACTGACCCGCGTGGCGCATAAAATATTCCAGGAGTTTGGTTTCTTTTTCCGAGAGTTCGATAGCGCGATCGCCTCGGTAGGCGAGCTGATTGTCCGGGTCTAATTCCAAGTCATCCACGCGCAGGCGATCGGGATTGGGGGCGGTTTCGCCGACGAGCGATCGCCGCAATTGCGCCCGAACCCGGGCAAGTAATTCGCGCAATTCAAAAGGCTTGACCAAATAATCATCAGCCCCAGCATCCAAACCGAGTACGCGATCGTCCAAGGTATCTTTTGCAGTTAAAAACAGCACCGGGGTCATATCGCCGCGATCGCGAATTTCCTGACAAATTTCGATGCCCGATTTTTGCGGTAACATCCAATCTAAAATCAGCAGGTCATAATGTTCTCGAGTTGCCAATTGGCCACCAGTTGCGCCATCATAAGCCACATCAACGCGATACCCTTCGCGAGTGAGCACCCGAGACAAGGGATCGGTGAGTTCGACTTCATCATCAACTAACAGAATTCGCATAGAGATAATACAGAATTGGCGAGTAGGGTTGACTCAGAGACACTGAGGCGGGGAGAATAAGAGCGGGAAAACACTTGGGAGTTGGGACGGTGTGGTTTCATCCTTCACCCCACCAGGGATTTCCACTCGGCGCGCGATCGCGAGTAAACTATAGAACCATTACTTTATCATTGTCCTATGCTTACCGTTGCTTTGCCCAAAGGATCTCTATTACGCGATAGCATCCGACTGCTACAGTCAGTGGGATTAGATTTTAGTGCATTTCTCGATTCATCCAATCGACAGTTGCAAATTCTCGACCCCACGGAAAAGGCGAGGGGACTACTGGTGCGCGCGCAAGACGTGCCGGTGTATGTCGAATACGGTCAAGCGCAGTTGGGAATCGTCGGTGATGACGTTTTGCGGGAAAAACAACCGCGAGTGGCCCATTTAATCGATTTAGGATTTGGCGGATGTCGGTTGTCGGTGGCGGTGAAAGAGTCGAGTCCCTATCGGCGATCGCTGGATTTACCCGCCCACGGACGAGTCGCGAGCAAATTCGTTCGTTGCGCGCGCGAACACTTTCAAAAACTCGATTTACCCGTAGAAATCGTGCCCTTGTACGGTTCGGTAGAACTCGGTCCGATTACCGGCATGTCTGAGGCAATTGTGGATTTAGTCTCCACAGGTCGTACCCTGAAAGAAAACGGGTTAATCGAAATCGAAATCCTCTTTGAAAGTACCGCCCGATTGATTGCCAATCCCTTAAATTATCGCCTGAATAATGATGGATTGTCCGACTTGACTTCCCAAATACGCGAAGCCAGTTTGGCAACAGTTTAAAGGTGAAATTGAGGGAAAAATCGGGTAAAATAGAAAAAAACCGAGTTTTTTCCTGAGAGGATTTCTGGATAATTCTGCGAATAACGGCGGCGATATAAAATCCGAGAAACCCAATCGAAATCCGTGGAAATATTCGGCAAAAATTAACCCTTGGCAGAAACAGGAACGGGGACAGCGGTGCAGTGAAGGGGAATATTGCGCGCAATCCGTTCCCTCTGGCGGGCGGGATGCCCCATCGGTTTTCTATCTGGGGGATGAGGAGAAAATCGGCGGTTGCGCTACAGTGGGAGGGCGTGTATTTCTGCTTGGCAAAAGGTTTTTTTCGATGACTAGCTTATCACCGCCCACAACAGAGCAAAAGCGATCGCGCCGTCGCGAAAATGACTGGCGTTTGTTTTTGCGGTTGGTACCCTATGCCCGTCGCAGCGGGCGTTTGCTGCTGATTTCGCTGTTATTATTAATCCCCCTTTCCCTGGCGGGTGCGGTTCAACCGATTCTCATCGGTCAGGCGGTGTCCCTAATTCGTTCTGAACCGACGAATATTCCCTTTTTGCAAGGGGTAACGCTCTCGCGCGGGTTGAATATTCTCGCCTGGTTATTATTCGCCACGATCGCGGTGCGATTCACCCTACAAGCGGTGCAAGGATATCTGGTTCAGGAGGTGGGTCAGAAAATCACGGCGGATATCCGCAATGATTTATTCGACCACGTAACCTCCTTGGCGGTGCGATTTTTCGATCGCACCCCGGTGGGCCGCTTGATTACCCGCCTCACCAGCGATGTGGAAGCCCTCGGGGAGGTGTTTTCCACCGGGGCGATCGGCATCATCACCGATTTATTCTCCATTGTGGTGATTTTGGTGGTGATGTTCTATCGTCAATGGCAACTGGCAACATTGCTGTTGCTGATGCTAATCCCGATCGCGGGGGTGGTGATTTATTTCCAGCAGCAATATCGCCAGGAAAACTATCGCGCCCGGGAAGAACTTTCAGCGCTCAATTCCAAACTGCAAGAAAACATTACCGGCGTCTCGGTAGTGCAACTATTTCGCCGGGAAACTTTTAACGCTGAATTATTCCGAAACAATAACCAGCGCTACATCAAAGCCGTGGATCGAACGATTTTGTATGATGCTTCGGTCTCGGCAACTCTAGAATGGATTGCATTGGTGGCGATCGCCGGTGTCTTGTGGTTGGGCGGAAGGTTGATTCTCGCCGATACCCTAACCTTTGGTAAATTAGCCGAATTTATCCTATTTTCTCAGCGATTGTTCGACCCCCTGCGCCAGTTTGCAGACAAATTCACCGCCATTCAAGCTGGATTTACCGCCATGGAACGGATTAGCGATATTTTCAACGAACCTATCGAAATTCGCGACCCGGAACATCAGCCAACCGAAGGCGGAATCATGCGCTACGTTTCCGTGCCGGCTCAAACCGAAAACGAACCGCGCGATCGCGGGGCAACCCTCAGTCAATCCCACGCCGGGGAAATTCGCTTCGATCGCGTTTCCTTCGCCTACAAAGAGGATGAATACGTCCTCAAAAACTTGAACTTTACCATCAAATCCGGGGAAAAAGTTGCCCTCGTCGGTCCCACGGGAGCGGGAAAAAGTTCGATTATTCGATTGTTATGTCGCCTTTACGAAACCAGCAAAGGTCGCATTTTAGTCGATGGCATCGACGTGCGCGATATGCGCCAAGCTGAACTGCGTCAGCACCTCGGAGTTATCCTGCAAGATGGATTTATTTTCGCCGGGGATGTGAAAAGCAATATCACCCTAGGCGAAACCTATTCGATGGCGCAGATTCGTGAAGCGGCGCGATCGACGAATGTGGAGAGTTTTATCGAAGCATTGCCCGAAGGATATGATACCCAATTGCGCGAAAGAGGGACGAATCTTTCTGCGGGACAAAAGCAACTTTTGGCATTCGCCCGCGCGGCGATTCGCAACCCGCGAATTTTAGTCCTCGATGAAGCCACCGCTAGTTTGGATGTGGGCACGGAAGCGCTGATTCAAGATGCCCTCGATCGCCTATTAGAAAACCGCACGGCGATTATTATTGCCCACCGCCTCTCGACGATTAAAAATGTGGATCGGATTTTGGTTCTCAAACAAGGGGAATTGGTAGAACAAGGCACTCACGAAGAACTCTTGGCGCGGGAGGGATTGTATGCCAGTTTGTACAAGTTGCAAATGTTGGGTAATTAGGGCAAAAGTGGGTATGAATCGTTCATAATTTAACCGAATGAGGGAGAATATTTGACGGATTCTGGAGTTGAAAGCTTCCCCTTTCAACTTCCCCACCTCGGTTCCCTCAAACAATTGACGATTAAGATATTTAGGGATAAAATCAAAGATATTACAGGAAGTTTATTAGCATTGATTTCAGGATTTTGCGAAATTCCATAAAAGTTGAGCGAAACATGAAAGGGGAAAACGCGGAAATATTAATTGTAGACGATCGCCTAGAAAACCTGCGGCTGTTACTGAATATTTTGGAGCGAGAAGGGTATGTAGTTCGCTGTGTCAGAAGCGGGGAGATGGCGCTGAAGGTGCTGGAAAATACTACGCCGGATTTGATTTTGCTGGATATCCAAATGCCAGAAATGAATGGTTATCAAATTTGCGAGCAACTGAAATCCAATCCAAAAACGCGGGCTATTCCGGTGATTTTTATCAGCGTTATTGATGAGACAATGGATAAGATAAAAGCCTTTCGCGTGGGAGCAGTAGACTATATTAAAAAACCCTTTCAAGTGCAAGAAGTGGTGGTGCGGGTGGCGAATCAATTGACGATTCGCCGTCTGCAGCAGCAACTTACCTATCAAAACGAGCGCTTGCACGCCGAAATCCGCGATCGCGAAGCAGCACAACAGCAATTGCAGCAGTTAAACCAAAAACTGGAACGTTCAAATCAAGAATTAGAAGAATTTGCCTATGTGGTTTCCCACGACTTGCAAGCGCCTTTAGGAACTATCGCTAGCTACGCGGAACTGCTGGAAAATCGCAGCGAGGAACACCTGGATGCTAAAGCAAAAAAATATATAGGCAATATCATTGGCGGTAGTCTGCGAATGCAAGGTTTGATTCAAGATTTGCTGGAATATTCCCGGTTGGGAAGAAGCCGCGATAAAGGGTTTGAAATGATAGATTGCAATCGGGTGTTTGCGTTGGCCATATCCAATCTGGCACAAACCATTCGCCAGACCCAAGCAGTGGTCACATCCGAGGGAAATTTACCCCGGGTTTGGGGGAATTCGATTCGTTTGGTGCAGTTGTTTCAAAATTTAATTAGCAATGGGATCAAGTATCATCAAGAAGGTAAACCCCCAGTGATTCGCGTGAGTGCGGTTCTCCAGGAGAATGATTGGGTGATTTCCGTGGAAGACAATGGGATCGGAATCGACCCGAAACAACAAGGGCGCATTTTTAAAATTTTTCAGCGCTTGCATACGGAAACGGAATATCCCGGAAGCGGGATTGGATTGGCAATTTGTAAAAAGATTGTGGAACTTCATGGCGGGAAAATTGGGCTGCGATCGCTTCCCGGCGAAGGCACCACCTTTTATTTTACCCTTCCCAATGTCAATCCTTCCCGGAATGAGAAAGAATTACAATGCAAAAATCACAGCGATTGAGCGCCGCAGGTGAATCGATCGCCCATTCTCTATGGATAACAAAAGTCGGCTCAATTTCAACTATATTTGATAGCAGGCGATCGCCCTTTGCGCTGGGCGGCCCTATGGGGCGATACCCCTCTCCCCCTCATTCACCCGATTAAATTGGGAAAATAAAGACAAAACAAGCTATACTGCTTTCAGGCTTTATCAGCCACAAACTAATTTTCGAGCGGTTCTCAAGTCTCAATCCTCCCTCTCTCGATCCGAAAAACCTCGAGATAGAGACCGATATGGGCAAACAACAATGAAATCAAGCACCAAACTGTTCACTATTTTAATGGCCAATGACGATAGCGGATTTTGCGTTTTGATGCAAGAAGCATTATCAGAAGTGGATTTACCGGTCCATTTTTACGCTGTGCATAATGGTGAAAAACTCCTGGATTATCTGTATCACCGCGATCCCTATGCAGATGTAACCGCTTTCCCGACACCGGATTTGATTTTGCTGGATTTGAATATGCCCCGAGTGGATGGGCGCGAAGCCCTGCAACGCCTCAAGTCTGACCCGAAAATGCGAGCAATTCCCATTGTGGTAATAACCACTTCCCACCAAGAGGAAGATATCTTTAATTGCTATCAAGCGGGAGTTAATTCTTTCTTGGTAAAACCCATGACATTCGAGAAATTAGTATGGATGATGCAAGAAGTCTGTCGCTACTGGTTTGAGTTGGTTTGCTTGCCCTCTTGTAGCAGTTGAAAATAACATGTAACACGCTGTTTAACCGCAATACCCCTGCGGTTTTTTCCTTTGATTTTCCCTCCCAAAGGATGGTAGGGTTGCCCGATCGCAATCGGTTTGCCTTGTGGTTGCGGATGGTTCTCCCCCGGCCCGTGCGGTTGAGATCTCGCACCCAACCAATATTCCCGGCTATTCAACGGCGATGATATGAGTTGTAATCTCATGGTGGGTCAAATACCAATCAAAAGCGGGCTATTTCAATCGCCCGCTTTAATTAACTATCCACCGGACGCGATATAATATTGCCACATCTTCTCCCCGGGAATTGAGCGCAAAAATGGGGGAGTATCACACCACTGGCGTCTGACTCAATTGATGCTGCGCTAAAAACACTTCTGTCTGTTTCCTGTTGAGCGGTGGAGAGAAAAAATACCCTTGTCCGTATTTGCATTTGAGCAATTCTAGGTGCTGCACCTGCTCGATATTTTCGATGCCTTCGGCGATCGCATCCATCCCCAAGCCGTGAGCGAGGGCAATAATCGTCCGGACAATTTGCGCGTTGTCATGGCTAGAATCTGCCATTTTACAAATAAAAGAGCGGTCGATTTTTAAAATATCCACCGGAAATTGATACAGATAGCTCAAGGAACAATAACCCGTGCCAAAATCATCGATGCAAAGCTGAATATCCCGGGCTTTGAGCTGCTTGAAAATCGCGATCGCCCCTTGAGGATCGGCAACAATCGCGGTTTCGGTAATTTCTAACTTTAAATCCCATCCTTCTACCCCGGTTTCGCGCAGAATGGCACCGATGCGATCGCTCAAATCCGGCGTAAGCTGCTTCCCGGACAAATTGACGCTCATTCTCAAACAAGGATAGGTGGGAAATTGCTTTTTCCAAATCCGCAACTGGCGACAAGCTTCGCGCAAAGACCATTCTCCCAACGGTGCGATTAAACCGGCTTCCTCGGCGACGGGAATAAACTCGCCCGGAGACACCACCCCTCGCCGAGGATGATTCCACCGCATTAAGGCTTCAAACCCGCTAATTTCGAAGGTCCCCAAGCGGAGGATCGGCTGGTAGCACATCTCGAATTCTTCGCGCTCGATCGCGCGGCGCAAATCCGTCTCCAACTCCAATCGCCGCACGGTTTCTTCTCGCATCGCCGCATCGAATATCGCCCAGCCCTTTTTCCCCATTGCCTTAGCCCGATACATGGCAATATCGGCATCTCGCAAGAAGTCGGGATGGTGACAATCCCCGCTGATGCTGTGGACGATACCGATACTGGCGCTGGCAAAGATTTCGCGATCGCTGACGTGAAATGGTTCGCTCAACCCCTCCTGTATCTCCTCCGCAATGGCGATCGCCGCTTCGATTCCGCCAATGTTTTCCAGCAAAATGGTAAACTCATCGCCGCCAAATCTGGCTAAGGTATCCCCGTCACGCAAGCGCCTTTCCAGTCGCCCCGCGATCGCCATCAGCAAGCGATCGCCCACCGCATGACCCCAACTATCATTCACTAACTTAAAATCATCCAAATCCAAAAACAACACCGCAAACCCATACTCTTCCTCCATCTGATTGCGCGACACCGCCTTGACCAGCCGATCCATGAAAAACGACCGATTCCACAGTCCCGTCAGCGCATCGTGAGAGGCATTGTATCGCAGTTGTTCCTCAGTCCACTTGCGACTGGTAATCTCCACCACCGACCCTTCGTAATACAACAGCTCTCCCCCATCGCACACCGCTCGCAGGTTCTGCAATACCCATATCTTGCTCCCGTCTTGCCGATATACTTGCGCCTCAAATCCCGACACCCGCCCGGTTTCTCGCAGCAAGTCCAAAAATTCCTGGCCGCGATTCGGGTCAACATAGTGCTGATAATCCACTTGGCGAAAGCAGGTCATCATCTCCCCTACGCTGGCATACCCGTAGATTTTCGCCAATGCGGAATTGGCACTGCGATACTGTCCCTGCGGCGTAATTTGAAAGATCCCTTCCACCGCATTTTCTACAATGCTGCGATATTTCGCTTCTGCTTGCTGCAGGGCGCGCACCGCCTGTTTGCGCTGAAATAGCCCCCCTAACTGCATCGCCACTGAGGATACCAGGTCGATCGCGTGCCGGTCTTCTTCTCCCGGCGCACTCATAAAAAACACTAACACCGCCAACACGCGATCGCTCTGGACGATCGGTACTCCTAACCCCGCTTTCAGCCCGCACTCTGCCGCAATCTGATGCCGCACGCACACTTCCCCCGAAACTCGCGATACATCCTGAATCCATTCGGGATGCCGAGATGAGTACACTCGTCCGGGCAATCCTTCATTGGCGGCCAAAGTATAGTTTTCGCTGCAGCGCCGAAATCTCTCCCACTTCGGTTCTCGATAATACCACACCGGACTATAGGAAAGCTCGGTTCCCTCTTCATTGGGAATCCACGCTTCTCCAAATTCCCAGTCGGTGGTTTCTCCCACCCGCCGCAGGGCGACGGCGATCGCCGATTCAAAATCTGCCGCTTCGCTCACATCTTGGGTAATCTGTTGCAGCAGGCGCGTTTCTGCTGCAGCGCGATCGCTATTGCTGATATCGATTCCTACCCCAAAAAAGAATTCCACCTCCCCGGTTTCTTTATTGAAAATCGTTCTCCCATGCCATTCCACTAAAATTTCTCGCTTGTCTTTGGTTAGCACGTGGTTTTGATTGCGCGTCGGGCGATCGTGCTGTAGCAATTCCACGAATAATTTTGCCACCGTTTCTTGCTCTGGCTTCGGCACAAAGTTGGATAAATAATCTCTCCCGATTGCTTCATCTAACGTATAGCCCAATCGGTCGAGCATGGATTGGTTCATTAACAATACTTTACCGTCGGCTCGAATCGCCACGAAAAATGCCGGATTGGCTTCAAATAACGCTCTGCTAAATTGTTGTTCTTGTTCTAAGGCATGCTCGAGGGTACAGCGATCGCCCGGTTGCGCCCAGAGAAACTCCCCGACCCGCCTTCGCAAGGCGATCGCCATCAGACTCCCTAACCCGATCGTTGCTGCGATCGCACCCACTCCTACCAGGGCCATTTGCCCATCTATCCCTCGGTACAATTGCCGTTTGTTTGCGATCGCAATTACTCCCCAGTTCTCCCTATCTATCATCGGCGCATAGGCCATCACTTGGCTGCAATCGCGGCAGTTTATCGCGGTACTGGGAAACGCAGATTGGTTGTCTAAGACTTCGGTTAGCGCCCGCTTTTCTGCTACACTTAACCGATTAGTTGGGGGAAAATTCCCCAGGGGAAATACCTCGAGTTTGTCGCGATGGTCAATCAGCGCGACCCCGCTATTCTCGGCTAAGTTGGTATTGCTGGTTTGAGAGAGAATTGGCGGGAAATTGTTCAGGGCAAATATCATCAAATTGCTTCCCAAGCCGCGATCGCCGCCAATTTCTTGCCGCAAAATTAAGTAAGATTGCTCATGTACTGCGATCGCTTCCCGGTCTCGGGAAAGCCACTCGGATGGTTGCGGAATTTGCACCCCCACCTGCACCACCGGCTGGTCATTCTCATCCCAATGCGCGATACCCACCAGAAATTCATCGAGTCGCGCTTCCAACTGTGGCGCGATGGATTCGCGATAGTCTTGGCGGCTGATTTTACCTTGGTTATAGTCTGCCCAACTTTGGCGCAACTGGGAATCTTCCCAGAGATGTTCCCCGGTTTCTCTCGCTGTCACCCAAAGGCCCTGCATGGCTAACGCTTTGGTCTGCACGGTCCACAGGAGTTCTCTTTCTCGGTGTTGTGTTAGGGGTTTGTAGAGGGACAAGAGACTGGTAAAGGTGACGACACTGGCGATCGCCAACAGTCCTACAATCGTCCTCCCACTCATCGGTTGTCTTACCCTCGGTTTTTTCATCTGCCCCACCAGACATTTCCTCTGATAACTTTCTATCTTAGGACAGATTGGCAGAGGATCTTTGTTGCACTCGACACAGAATTAACCGCTGCGATCGCCCGGGTTATTCCCTCTGCCATCGATTGCAGATAAACAATAAAATATTTTAGCGCCTCAGTGTCCGATGCTTTGGTTTCCTGACTCCAGTCTGCCAGCGATCGCGCTTTGGGAACGATAAGGACACGGCGATGCCATGTCCCTCCGTTATGCTAAATTCCGCTTATCTGCATCCTCACTCTTTGGTTGGTTCAATCAGGGCGCGAAGCCCTCTGAAACACTCATCGAGCCTTCCCCTCATCTTACCCCATTTTCCGCTCGTCGGATAAAAAGATTACGCGATCGGCAGGGTAATCTTCACCAAAGTGCCCACTCCCGGCGTGGAATCGCAACGAATTTTTCCCCCATGTTTCTCCACTACAATCTGATAGCTAATCGATAATCCCAATCCAGTTCCCTGTCCCGCAGGTTTTGTGGTAAAAAATGGGTCGAATAAGCGTTTTTTCGTTTCCGCCGTCATTCCCACTCCATTATCGGTAATTTCCAGGGTAATACATTTACCTTTAGTGACAGCAGTGCGAATGTGAATACAGGGTGAGGATGGCGGGGCAAATGCGGCATATTTTTCCGCTTTTTTCTCTTTTTCCTCCACCGCATCAATGGCATTGGTCAACAGGTTCATAAAGACTTGGTTTAGCTGTCCTGCATAACATTCGATTAAGGGCAGTTCGCCGTATTCTTTGATGATTTCTATGCTGTGTCGTCCCGCTTTTGCTTTCAGGCGATTTTGCAAAATCAATAAGGTACTGTCAATGCCTTCGTGAATGTTGACGGGCTTTTTCTGCGCTTGGTCTAAGCGGGAAAAGTTTCGCAAGGAAAGTACGACCTCGCGAATGCGATCGGCTCCCACCTGCATCGATGTCATCAGTTTGGGAAAATCTTCCCGTAAAAATTCCAATCCGATATCGTCGAGATAGGCTTCGATTTCCGGTTCGGGGTCGGGATAATGTTTCCCATACAGTGCGACCAAATCTAGTAATTCATTGGCATATTGTTGGGCGTGGGCAATATTTCCGTAAATAAAGCTCACCGGATTGTTGATTTCATGGGCTACCCCGGCGACGAGTTGTCCCAAACTGGACATTTTTTCGGTTTGAATTAGTTGGCTTTGGGTTTTTTTCAGTTTGTCTAAGGTGCGTTCTAGCTGTTGCGCTTGTTGGCGAAAGCGTTCTTCGGAATCTCGCAAGGCGACTTCTGCTTGTTTGCGTTCGGTGATGTTTTGCGTCATCACCATTCCGGCTAAGATTTCGCCATTGTCGTTGCGAACTGGAATGTGATGGGCGAGGTAAAGGCGATCGGCATAAGGCACTTCGGTGACGGTTTCTTTTCCGGCTAGGGCGGCGCGATAAAAGGGTTCGCAAAGGGTGGCGATTTCTTCACCGAATACCTCGCGCAAATTGCGAGATTCTAGGTATTCTTTGGATAAGCCGACTTTGCTTAATTCCGTGCCTTCGGCTAGGGTATAGCGAAGGTCGGCATCGAACAGGCAAACCGCCCCGTTGGGAAAGTTTTTGGCCAGGGTGCGGTATAGGGTTTCGCTGCGGCGCAATGCGGCTTCCATTTGCTTGCGATCGCTAATGTCTAATCCCACAAATACCGCATTTTTGCCTTGATTGTATTTCTGAGCCACGATTAAATAACTGCAGGGTTTACCCTCGATCGCAATCGTCACTTCTTGGGAGATAGTCTTTTCCTCACTGGCGAAAAATTCCTCTACCAGTTGCGCGAATTTCGGACTGTTTTCTAAAAAGCCTACCCGCTGCCCGGGAAAGCTTTCTAAGGGCATTTTAAATGCGGTTGATAAGTGATGGTTGACGCCGACATAGCGCAAATCGGAACTCACCCAAGACACTAAGCCGGGAACTGCATCTAATACGGCTTGCAGTTGCTCGTTGGCATTTTGCAGGGCTAGTTGGGCTTGTTTGCGTTCGGTGATGTCGCGCACGAAGGCACAGTGATATTCTTCTCCGTTAAATTTTAAATAGTTAACGCGCACTTCTACGGGAATGATTTCTCCGTTTTTGGTGCGATAGTTGGATTCAAAGGTGAATTTTTTAAACTGTTTGATGGCTAACCAATGTTCTGCCCAAATCGCTCGGTTAAAGGTGGGGTCGATGTCGCTGACAGTGAGGGAGTTCAGTTCTTCTGTGGAATAGTCGAGTAACTGACAGGCGGCTTCGTTGACGTAGCTGAGTTTGGCATCGGCGGTCATCCAAAATACTGCATCCGCCGCTTTATCCATTGCGAATTGCGTCAGTTGGAGGGCGTCGGCGAGTTGTTTGCGATCGCCAATCGGTTCGCTATAAAGGATTAATCCGCCGATTTTCCCAAAATTATCGGTCCACGGCTGGATTTCCCATTTCACCCACTCTACGGTACCATCGGGCTTGATAAAGCAATCTTCGTCGCTTTTTGCTTCTCCAGCGCTCAGACAGCAATGATATATTTCCTTCCATTTTTCTGATAGGTGGGGAAACAAATCGTAATGAGACGCGCCGATCGCCTCGCAATCGCCGAAGCAATAGGTGTTTCGCCACCGCTGGGACATGGCTAAATACCGCATCTTGCGATCGACCATCGCTACCGCTACTGGCACCTGTTCCACAAATTGGCGAAACATTTGTTCGCTCTGAGTGGCGATCGCTTCGCTGGATTTGGGAAGCGATCGCCAGTTCTGGGGGTGGTGATGCTCTATTGTGGTCTTAGTATTTGCCTGCACTGATATATTCTGCATGGCTGAAAACCTCCTCTATGATAGTTGTGACCCTGTGCATTTTTCTACTAAAATACATGACGCGACGCGATCGACTCTCATTTCATTCGCTCCGTCATCCTCACCCTGACCCCTCCAAAACGCCCGCTGAGCGGGAACATGCACTCTCTCCCGCTGCTGGTTCGTTCTGTGGCGATCGCTCCTCCCTGCTGTTGTTTATTGACCCTGGTGCTACCCGATTCCGATTTAGCGATGCTCCCCTATATTCGATTCCGGTCAAACTCCCGAGCAGATGCCAACCCCATTCTCAACCGGACTTTCAATACAATCCCCTGCGAAGCCGATTCCGGAAAAATCCTTCCTCTACCCTGTCGCTTTTGCCAAGTTTTGTATTTTGTAGCATATTTTTAAGGTAGTTTTACATTTTTTGCGTTTTTTTGCAACCCGCGATCGCTTTTCCCTACATTCTCCCGATCTGTTCCTCACCCACCCCGGGATCCATTGCAACTTATCGCAAGTTTAGAGTTAATTATTTACAACTTGCAATTTCCGCCGGCGATCGAATTGCTCTTATGTGTTCTCGTTGTGTTCTCGTTCCCAGAAGCTGCTCTCGTTCCCAGGCTCCAGCCTGGGAACATCCTTTCCGAGACCCCGCCTCTTTATCTCACATTGCTCTCGTTTATGTTCTCGTTCCCAGAAGCGGGCGATTGAAATCGTGCCTGAGCAAGCCAAGCCCGCCTACGCGGGCTAATTCTTCGCTCTCGTTTGTATGTGTTCTCGTTGCTGGAGTCGCAATTAAGGATCGCAATCACCTGAGTGATGATAGAGTAAAGAACATGAACCAACCCCCATCCAGACCCCCCACCTCATCCGTAACCTGGGCGCGTGACTGGGACTTTTCCAAGAGAAGCTCGCCCCCCGGTGAGGCTTGTAGGTCCGCCGGGTGAATCAGGGGGAAGCAGCACCCCCTAATCCTTAGGTTATGACCCGATAAAATTGATGAAGGGATATTCCAGACAGCAGATGCGTTAACATTAAAAAACCCAGGCAAAACATACAAGGAACGGTTAAGGAGGCAGCCGCCTAAATCATCCTTGTCTCTTTAGTTAATATCACCATTCAATGCAGGAGGATTTATGTTACTGCAAAAAATCATCCAAGAATTACAAGATATTCCCGAAGAAAAACTCGCAGAAATTTACGACCTGATTCACTATTTTCGTTTGGGTTTGGAGCGAGAAAAAAGCCAACCGCGCACCCCGGTAACAATGGGGGACGTTTATCTCATGCACCCGGATGAGACCCCAACCGAAATAGCGATAGAAGGCATTCGCCAAGGGTTACAGGAAGCATTAACAGGAGAGACGATTCCCCTCTCAGAAATGTGGGAGGGCATTGATGCAGAGTGAACCTTCACCCATCCAAATCGCCCTAACTCCTCGCTTTAAACGGGATCTGTGAGAACTGGCTAAACCCTATCGTTCAATTCGTAGCGATATCCAGCCTTTAATCGAGCAACTTCAAGCCGGTCAACTCCCCGGTGATAGAATAGCAGGCGTCAAATATCAGGTCTTCAAAGTTCGTCTCAAACATAGCAACCTTCAAAAAGGAAAAAGTGGCGGATATCGAGTGATTTCTTATCTCAAAACCGAAGACAATATTATCCGGGCCACCATTTATTATAAATCGGATTTATCAGATGTTAGTGATGAAACGATTAAAGAAGCGATCGAGCAATACGAGCGAGAAAATCACATAGAAGAGAATTCAGAGTAATCCTTATCTGAACCTATCCCATGAACGGCCCGAAACCCATGCCGAATGAATTCACCCCGCACTCAAAACCACCGGGGCGTTGTCCCCGATCGCCGGATTTCTCGCGAGCATATCACCCGCGATCGCTGATTGGGTAGTGGAAAACCAGGTACGCCCGAATCTGGCGATTAGCTGCTAGTTTACCGCAATTAAAAACTCGCCGTCATCGAAGCCAAAAAAGACGAATTGCCAGCTACCGAAGTTGTTCGCACATCGGGAACTCGCAACACTAATCGCAACATCTATCTACAGCATCCTAGAAAAGTTGAATTTGTGGGGGATGGTTATTCGGTTATTCCTGTTACTTCCTCATCTGCAATTCATTCCCCTTTTCCATCTTTTTAGCGAACATACCTGAGTTTTCCATCCAAATTAACAAGCCGTTCGTTAAGATTCAACAGGTTATCAGTGGTGGGTGTGGGAAGAAAAGGAAAAGGGAAATAAAAAACACTGGAGTCTTTATGACATGAAGCTAACAAGGTTGGGGAATAAGAGAGTGTTTCCGAGGTAATAACTTCCAACTCTGCCTTACAACTTGAAGTAAAACTCCCATTTTCTTGCCAAACTAACTGCCCGTCAATATTGGTAATATAGTGATTGATGTCGATACTGGCAGGAATCCATTCACCTGCCATTGTTTTGCACTCTGCCCTTAAAATCGAACTGTAAGTTCTGTCATCAAGGGTTAAACTTCTACAACGGTGACTAAAAAATTGCCATTAGCTAAAGCCATCTTGGGCAACAGTGAGTATGCTACTGCAAGGAAGCCGAGTAAAGTGATAAATGTACGGTAATTCAACATCAGCAAATCCTCTCTCTTCCTACAAATATGGCCCATATGTTTCTGTTAACTAGGGTTTGTCGGGGAGACTCTTCAGGAGATTTCCTCCAATCTTTTTAACTTATCGGTAGAAAAGCGATCGAGCGTTCCTCCTCACATATTAATCCGATCGGACAAAAAAGTAACTTAACGAAAGTTGAAAGGAGTAGCGGGGATGCAAGCGCAATGAATCCAGCAGGTGTCAGCGCCCCACCCAGTGCGCCAAAAAACAGAGCGATCGCCCCTACAACCACCCTACCAACCTGCACCCCTTGCACTGTCTCCATGAGCTATAACGGGAAGCGTTCCTCGCGATCGCCCCAGACTTTCCAGCCATTGGGTTGGTGCGTCACCCCCGGAGGAAAGGGTGCAATTTTCCTACCCATTGGCGAGGGGGGTGACGCACCCTACGCGGGCTAGACAACTGCATTCCCTGGGACTATGGTTTTAATATCTTCGCCGGCGAGAGCCTTTACATCAACTACGATTGCATGATTCTCGAGTGCAACCAGGTTCGCCTGGGCGATCGCGTATTGCTCGGCCCCAAGGTGCAAATTTACACCGCCACCCATCCCCTGGATCCGGCGCAGGGAAAAGAGGGGTGCGAATTTGTATTCTACCATTGGCGCTGGGAGTGTGGTGACGCGAGATGTGCCCCCGGGGGTTGTTGCGGCGGGAAACCCCTGTCGCCCCATCCGCAAGCTAGAGGATGACAGCAAATCAGCAGGGAAATAAAATGGTAGCCGATGGATTGCCAATAAAATTAGCCCCCGTAGGCGGGCAAAAGCAAGCCGGACCGAGACTTCTACTCGCCTGGGCTTTTCCCGAAACATCCCTGTATCCGAGATTACCCCCTCAACTTCTATCTACAGACAGATACCCAACCCCAATCGGTTTGGATATAGTAGAACCATAAGAAAGCAAAAAGCATTCTGTTTAACACAGACCCCAGGGGTCTTTTTAGTAAATCGAAATAACAGACAATCCCGCTAGAATTCTCTGGCGGGATTGTTGTGTTCGGGGGAGGTTGTTAACACCCATTGTTTGAAATGATATGAAATCCGCCGTCGGTCAAAATGCTGTTTGAAAATAGCCCTTGTCATGCCCTGGCGGGTTCCCATTTAGCCTTACCCTTCCATAAAAGGCGCTTTTTTCAGCCGTTTTTTCTGTCAAACCCATTCTCAACCCCCAATCTTTAATTTTCAATTATTTTTCAACTCAGTGCCGCAAATCTTGCAAAACTGGGCATCGCGATCGTGACGGGGCAATCCGCACACCGTACAGCGACTTTCCACCTGATTGGAATTTTTCACCAATTCCTTAATTAACGCCCCCAGTTGCCCCGGAATCAAGGCAATTCCGGTCAAAATCATCAGCACCGTCATCAATCGCCCCCCTTCCGATAAGGGCGTCACATCCCCAAATCCCACCGTAGTCATCGTCACCACGGAAAAATATACTGCATCCAAAAAGGTGGAAAACTGTTCCGGATTGATAGAATGTTCCACCTGATAAATCAAACCAGAATACACAAAAATAATCGAAAAGAGGGTAAATAAAATCCGCGTAATAATCAGACTATCTTCTGGATAGCTGCCAAAAAACACTTGTCCTTCCACAAAGCGCAGCAACCGCAGCACGCGAAACCAGCGAAATATTCGCAAAAAACTAATATCAAATGCTCCCAAAAACACGGGCAAGATGACGATTAAATCGATTATAGAATAGAGACTAAAAATATAGTGTATTTTACGTTTTGCTGCCCACAGTCTGAGCAGATATTCCCCGGAGAAGATAATTAAAATTGCCGTATTAATTTGCCGCAGAATTGCATCGACTTCTGGGGGGAGGGGATAGGTTTGAGCCACGAAAATGGCGGAAGATAACAGAACGAATCCGCTTAAGATAAAATTCGTCCAGCGGCCAATTGGCGTATCGGTTTCTTCTAAATAAAGCGCCAGTTTGTGTGAATTTTGCATAGGTAAAGAATGAAGAATTGAGAATTGAGAATTACGAAAAATTGCTCAATTCTCAATTCTTAACTTCCCGTGGGAGTGGGTTAACGAGAGCTTTGGTCCCGTTTTTGGCGACGGCGATCGCGCCACTCAGCGGCGGTGAGATAGACAATTCCACCCGTAACCACCACCATCAATCCGAGGGCGAGAGTTGCCAGAATAGTCGAGAACGATGTTTCCACAATTCCTCCTAAACGAACGTTAAGACGCGATCGGCAAGGGTGCAATTGATTGTACTTGCCTGAGTTGGGGGGAGGCGCAGCCTCGGGGGGGCGTTCCCAAGCTGGAGCCTGGGAACGAGCAGTGTATGCATTTCGATTCGCCCGCTTCGGTGGGCATTGCAAGCCGACTCGGGACTTCTCGTCGCCTCGGCTTGTTTACCCAAACGGGGGCAATTCTTCTTTAATCGTAAATCGGACGTGATTGATTGCCAAATCGCCGATGGGAAGCTCGCTCTTATGAAGGGGAACCCCATTGAGTTTGAGACTTTCAAACCGGATGCCCTTGCCCAATTCAATATGATACCAAGCCAAGCCCATAAAAAAGCGCATCGGGTGAACAGCTAGGTCTTGATTGTCGTCGGGATTCGATTCCATCGGCACCCAACCGGATCCGGGGATATAGAACTCCAACCAGACGTGATTGTAATCGGGTTGCAGGGGAACGCCTTGGCGATCGGGGTGGGGGGGACATTTGTAACGGCCCACAGTGCGACAAGCAATTCCATTCAAGCGCAGCAGGGCCAGCATCAGACCCACATATTCCCCGCAGGATCCCACGCCGCGCTGCAACACCACATCTGGGGAATCGATATAGGGTTTGATACCGTATTCGAGCTTGTCATAGACATAATCGCGGATGTTGAGGACTTTTCGCAGCAGATTGGTTTCCGAGGCGATCGCATCGCGCGCCGCTCGTTGAACGATGCTGGTATCCATTGCCAATTGGTCATTATCCACCAAATAGCGCTCTTCATACGCCGGCGGGAGGGGGGGTAAATCTTCCGCATCCCGAGGGGCAAAGCGGTACTTGATGCTGCGAACCTCCAGCAGGGCTTTCCAGCCAAAGATGCGCGCTTCGGCGGTGTCGAGGGTATCGAACTTAAACACTGCAATCCGCTGCCCGTCGATCGCTTCTTCGGTAAACGGCATGCCGATGGGTTCGATGTGCTTTAATTTTTGCCGAGGGGTTTCGGCGGGAAAGGCAATTCGCCATTCCAAATTTTCTAAATGCACTTCATCGAGGGGGGCCAATTCTTCCACATAACACATTTCGATTAAATAGCCGTTGGATAAAGCGTAATGCTTTTGCGGCTCGTAGTGAAAGTGGAGGGGATGAATCAGGGTGCGATCGCGAAATGCCAACTGATGCGGATCCCTGGCATTCGGATCGTCGCGGATATAGGCTTCTTCCCCCGCATACGCCACGTAAAGCACCTCTTGTCCGGTTTCCGGATGGCGGTGAAATGCCAACCCCGAGGGTCGTTCAAACGGGGTCAGCACGCTAAATAACAGTTCCCCAGTGGCGCGATCGAGACAGAACACGGTTTGTTCTTCACTGTCGCAAACCCACAATTCTTCCTCGCGAACTGTTAAATTTTGCACCCCAATTCCGGGGGCGGGAAATCGGGTAATTTCTTCCCCGGTTTTGCGATTGAAAATCAGAATATAGCCGGCTTTTTGGCAGCTAACATAAACCGTGGATCCCCACACTGCCACCCCATTGGCGGGATAAGACAGGGTGACAAAATGTTGGGGTTTCAACTCGGTTTTGCCCAGATCGCTTCCGGCATCTTCACAAAAATAAACGCTGTTTTCTCTGGTCAACCAAAGGGTATTTTCCCACAACGCCACCCCCGTGGTGTCCATAAACTCGGACGCTTGATAGGGATTTAGCACCGTGGTGTTGTCGTTGGTGCAGTCAATTTCTAGCAAATGTCCGCGCACGGAATCAATCGCAATCAGCGCATCCCCGAGGAATGTCATACCGTGTAGGGCATAGACCCCTAAGGGTCGCACCGTGCGTAACCAGCGATCGGTCAAATGGGGGAGAACAGGTGAATCCAAAGTCATACCACAAAATTGTAGGAGAGCTAAAAGTATTAGGATATCAACGGATGAAGGGATGGAGTGTAATGGTTGTAGCCAGACTCTGCCCAATTTTCTTTCAGGGTCGGGTTTTGCACTCGGCGTCAGCCCCCTGTGCGCCGGAATCTCGGTGTTTGGACTTCGGTGGGGAAAATGGGGACAAAACGCCGCAGGGGGCGAAGATGAGGGGAGAGGCGACGCTGATACCCGCAGGCGGATGGAAAGCGGGCGCATCATCTTGCGTTCGATCGGTTTAACTCGTTCCCAGGGGATTTAACTGGTTCCCAGGCGATCGCAGAGGCACCCCTCCTGAGGCTCCGCCTCCGCGCGATCGCGCTGCATGCAAAGGTTTCCACCCTTGCTTATCAATTCTCAAATCGAACTGCTGTGGTAACACCGATTTTTTCCCCGCTTCGCTTGACTACAGTTGATAGTTTACGGTAAAATAAAAGCCTTCATCTTGGGCATTGTCCCCTTTATCGTCAATCTCGAAAATCGGACGACCGTAGTCGAGACGCAGGTTCAAACCGGGGAATAATTGCCAGAGTATCCCCATTCCTACCCCGGCTAAAAAGGTTTCGTCCGGTAATTCGTTGGGATTATCTGGGTGATTCCAAACGGCTCCTACATCCACAAACGGAGCTAATTGAAAAATGGGGGTTCCGGAAGCATCGCGCATGAGAATAATTCGGTCTTCTACGGAGACGCGAAAGCCATTATCTCCGGAGCGCACATTTTGCCGATAGCCGCGTAAGGATGCGCCGCCACCGATGACAAATTGTTGGGAGGAAAGCAGGCTATTGGTGGATAACTGTAGGTCTCCTTGGACGATTAACAGTTGAGAATTGCCGATCCGCTGCACGCGCTGTACTTGCGCGATCCAGCTAAAAAACCGCCCGTCGGGAATCGGATCGGGATTCACGGTGGCGTCGAGAAAGCCGGTGCCGAGGTTAAATAGCGATCGCAATGACCAAGCCCCCCGCACGTCGCGCCGCAGGTAATCCACGCCGAATTTTATGGTGCTGGTGCTCCCGATCCCATCTTCATCCGGACCGCTACCAAACCCAAAGGGTTCTTCATCCACAAAGGTCTGACTTTCTTGATGGGTAAAACCCAGGGAAAGGGCAAATTCTTGCCGGGGCGATCGCACCAACGGTTGGCGAAAGCTCACTTCGTAAAGTTCCGATTCTCCTTCAATATTTAACTCTCTAAATTCGGGCTGAATAATCCCATTACTATTCGGTGCTACTCGAATTCCGAGGGTGCCATTCATGGCATTGATGGGAATGCGATAGCTAAAATCCCACACCTGGGAGTCTCCCACGCCCCAATAATATGCCGCCGATATTTCGTCGCCAAAGCCGGTAATATTGCGATAGCTCATTACCCCTCCCAAGCGCTCGGACCCCACACTGGGAGGCGATAAGTTATCCGCCCCGACGCTCAAGCCAAAGGGGTTGGCTTCTTGCACGCGCACGGTGAGAATGCTGGCTCCAATTTCTTCCCCGGCGCGCAAACTGGCTTCGATATTTTCAAATAAGGGATTGAGGCGCAATAACCGCAGTCTATCTTCGAGGTTGGCGGTGTTTAAGGGAGAACCTGCGCCGAGTTCGATGCGGGAGCGAATATAGGAATCTCTCACGCGATTGTTGCCTTGCACTTCGATTTCTTGCAGGCTTCCTTCGATGACGCGAATTTCTACAATGCCATTTTCGACCACTTGATCCACCAAGACGGCGCGGGAGGTGATATAACCGCGATCGAGATATTCTTGGGTAATGCGATCGGCGATTCGGCGCAGTTCTTCTAAGGTGACGGAGGTTCCCTCAATCGGTGCGGTAATCGCCTCGATTTGCTCTTCGGTTAACACGGTACTCCCGCTGACGCGAATTTCTCGCACGGGAATTTGAGGGCTGGGAGTCTCTTCTGGTCCCGTCTCCTCGTCGGGGGATTCGATGACGGGTTCTTCTTCCTCGTCGGGTGGGGTGGGTTCGACTTGCGGACCGGGTTGCAAAAAGGGGTCGCGATCGGGATCCTCTGTGGGCGGTGAGGGCGCTTCTGGAGGCGGTGAGGGGGGTTGTGTCTGGGCGTGCCATTCCCGCCAGGGCAAGGATTCTCTCGCCAAGGCGGCATTATCTTTATCCCCAGCAGATATGAAAGGAGCGATCGCCCTATCGGTTTGGGGCATGTTTCCCATACGTGGCATATCCCGATCGCCGGTGGTGTTGCCCCCCGGAAAGTGTAGGTCGAATTCATAATGATTTTGAGGTGTTGAGGCGAGAATCTGCTGGAATGCTGCGGTTGTCGGGGACTCTCTATCCTCGGCGATCGCCACCTCTACTCTCTCCCCGGCTTCCTCGGGGTGGAATACTCCGCCAGTGGGTGTTGCTTTCACCTCAGTTGCCGCAAAACTCGCGATCGCCACTAACCCCGGAAAGCATACCGGATATTGCCAACCCTTAACCCTTTTGTTCGAGACCATCTGCTTTAAAAACTCCATTATTGTTCCCGTGGAGAAAGAGCCACTGTAGAAATGCAATGGCTCTGTTGTTAGTTTATCCATTGGTATCTGTTCCCCACAAGAGGAGAAGGCGATAAATTCTTCAAGAAGCGATCGCGGCTGGGAATTGAGAATTCAGAATTGGGAATTGACTACCCCTAGGGTGGGGAATGCCAAGCTTTCCATCCCACCCCGCCATGCAAGCAAAGCATTGCACAAGGTTCCTGCCTCCCCCATTGGTTCCATTCTACCCGATATCAATTACATTTGTCAACAACATCCGTTTTAGGGCGATTTCATCCATGCCGATTCAAAAATTTTTGTCCCAATCGACGAGAGGACATATTAACAACACTTGCGATCGCACCGATGAAAACCCACCTATCTTTTTCCCAGAGAGAGAAGCGCGGCTAAGTTCCCCCTCGAAGCTGGTGTTTTGTGGTCTGCAAGCCGGAAAACCCTTTTTTTTGGTGCTAGCATAACCATTGCAGGTCAAAACAATTAAGTTTTGTTTCTGGTTGGCGCTCAAGATGAATGCTCGAGATTATCCCCAAAATTTTAACATGGACTCCAGAGGAAAACTCGAAGATTTGGCCGGCAAATTGTTTCTCAAGCACTTGACAAAAAAAAGGGCATCGGGTATAATAAAGCCGTGGCGGCAGCCAGGGCTTATGTGCAATGCATAGATTGCTTTATGAAGCCACTGGCTTAACTGGAGCCTCACCTAAGTTACCAAGGACTGCCGATAGTGGTAAAGCCTGACCAATAATAAGGATGAGAGAAGTCGCGACCCTCTTGGAGATCCAGGGGAGTCGGCAAAACAATGCTCCCGGATTTGCCAGTACCTTGCACGCGACCATTTTCGATGCGAACCTCGCCGCGCAAGAGAGCCAGTTGTGCCTGACGCAGTGCCTCGGCGACAATGGGTGTTTGGCGCAATTGTTCGTAAAACTTGCTCATCAGAGCCAAAGTGCCTTCATCGCTAACGGACCAGAGACTAGCCACAGCAGTTTGCGCCCCTGCATTGATAGCTAAGCCGGCGAATCCTAACTCTGCCTGGGCATCTCCCACTGCAGTGCTGCAAGCGGAGAGAACCAGCAACTGCACGGGGGGGTCATTCCAGCCGAGTTCGCGGATTTCATTGAGGCGCAACCGTTCTTCCCACAGTTGAATGTAAGAATTGCTCGGGTCACCGGGTCTGAAGACCCCATGTGTAGCCAGGTGAACGATGCCAAAAGGCACCTGTTCTCGCTGTGAGAGGAGATTAGACATCGTAAAGCCTTCATTGAGAAAATATTCCCCGGGCCATAAATCGCCCACAATCGTCTTTAATTCTACCGGAACGGCGGGCAAAGGAGAAAGGTTGGAGAAGGTGGAAGCGCCCATTGCCAGGACTCTCGCGTTGCGGATATCGGTATAGCGCGTATCTGCGAGAGACAGACTGGGCATGATGCCCATACTGTAGCGTTCGATCGCGAATTGTTTGCCATCGTGGAGGGCAGCGATCGGGAGCGATCGCAATCCAGTATCCATAATAAACACCAAGCGATCGATATTGCGGGCTTGCAAATCCGCTTCAATCGGGGCCACGATCCACTGATAAAACTGTTGTGCCCAAGACAAATAAGTTTCACTTTGACGGCGAGAGGGCTTCGTTAGTTCCGAGCGAAAAGCTCGCACAGCAGACATGGCGCGCGCGCGAGAGGCACCGGCGACGCGACGGCGCAGGGGCTTTCCGCGACTAGTGAGTGCGATAATTTCGAGTTGGTCGGTATCTTGGGGGAGGGGGGAGTTGCCCGGATTGAATTGCAGACCTGGAGGAACGAAAGAGAGATAAATAAAGGCAGGTTTTTGGCCGGTTTGCTGTTCCACCTTAGCAGCCAAATTGCGAATGTCCCCCACAGAGCTAATGGTAGGGCTGGTGGGGAATCCCAGATAGCGATCGAACTGTTCGGTGAAAGAGGCTTCCAGTTGTTCGATTTCCACTTCTAGGGGTTCGGTATCCAGGGGTTGAGCCACTAACTGGGTATCGGGTGCGATCGCCCGTTCGTTCAAGGGAGGTCTATTCTCATAATCTACCATCGGTTCGGGATCCGGAGTCGGTTCGGGATCCGGAGTCGGTTCCGGAACCGGAGTTGGTTCCGGGTTGGGTGCTGGCGAGGGGGCGGGGGGGTCTTCAGTGAGAAACCGCACGTTATTTTCCTCGAAGGAGGAGGGATAAACTTGGAGCGGGGTCAGGGTTGTTTCGCCGGTAGTTACCACCCCGGCGGTGCCATTGAAAGTTGCGTCACCGATCGCAAACGGGGTGGGCGGGTTAGTGGTTCCGCCGCCGTGACGAAGGGAGATCGCACCTGACCCCGTGCCCCCGGCGGTGAAAATGCTAGCACCGAAAACCTCGGGTTCTGTGAGGGTAGCGGTAGCTTGGAAGACGCCGGCGCTGGAGATATTCACCGTGCCTCCCGTTCCCCGATCGCCGCCTCGAGCGGTGATAAAGGAAAGTTGAATCGGTCCGCCCGAAGTGAGCGTTACCGAGCCACCATTGCCCAGTGCGGAACTGGTATCGATGCCGCCGAGTTGCAAAGAATTGGGCGCAGAAATCGCGATCGCGCCCCCCTCCAGTTCCCCAGAGGACAGCACGCTGCCGGTTCTCACAGAGCCTTGGCCGCTTTCCAGCGTAATATCTCCCCCCGTGCCACTCCCGTCCAAGCTAGCTGATTGTATATTATTGGCGACGATATTTCCCGGCGACCTCACAGAGATACTTCCCCCCTCCCCGCGCGAGGTCGCAATTAAATTCCCCGCCCCGGTGTCAATCGTCCCATTGCGGCTTTCAATCAGAATATCGCCGCTATTGAACTCGCTAAACGAGAAAATGTTGCCCGTGGAGATATTCCCCTGCGCCGCGATCGCCACCTCGCCGCTATTATCCGTCACCGCCAGCACCTCACCCGTATTCGCATTGGCGATTTCTCCCCCACTCACCAACCGTTCCCCGCCCGTATCCACCGTGCCGGTAGTGCTGGTAATGCGAATCGCGCCCCCGTTCAAATCGCCCAGGGTTTGAATCCCTTGGGTAACAATGTTTCCCTCAGCGGAGAGAATTGCATTTCCACCATTGCCATTGCGCGCCGTAGCGTTGAGGATGCCCCCACTAGTATTAATCTCACTGCGGGATAAGATAATCACATATCCTGCATTACCAGTCACACTGCTAGTATCGATCGCGCCAGTAGCGATCGTGCCCCCCGGTAAGGCGAGATTGGGGAACACAGTATTGGATAAAATCACCGCCCCATCCCCAGAGGCGATCCGAATATTGCCCGTTTGAATATCCGCACCGGTAGCCCTAGCGCTCAACGTGGGGGATAGGGATCCGGCAGATTGCACCGCATCCAACGACGGAAGATTCAATTGCGGATCCGAGAGATTCACCCCACTCAACACCACCAACTGCGGTTGCGAAGCCAGATCCACCGCTATCTGGGATCCCTCAGGTAACGGAATGGAGAATTGAGGGAAACCCGTGGCATTGGGGTCGCGCCCCGTAATCGTCACATCCCCCAGGGTGACGCTTCCCCCCGCCAGAATGCCCAAGGAGCCACCTTCGTAGGATCCCAAGGACACATCCCCCCGGGCAAAGATTGCCGGATCCTGGGGACTGACTAAATCTCCCGGGGTGCTGTGGGTACAAGTCGGGGTAGAGCAAGTTTCGATGCGGAAATTGCCCCCGGTGGAAAACCGGGCATCGCCGATCGCCGGATTAGGCGATCGCAACCGCATATCCCCCGCCGCCACCAGACCACTTGCGGGATGATTTAACGCAAAAATATCGATTTCCTTCCCAGAGAGCGTCAACTGGCCCCCCACCCGAATCTGCAAAGGATCCGTGGCACTGTCGCGAATTTGCACCGTTTCTTGCGCCACCCCCGTCAGATTCCCGGTGGTTTGCATCGATTCCCCACCGCCTGGGGATGAAAACAGGGTTAAATTCCCCTGGGCGGAAAGGGTAGCACTGTGGGCGCGGTGGGAACTTGTGGCCACATCCCCCGGTTCTACGGACAAGCCGGCACCGGTTAATTCTACCCGCCCATCCGGGTAAACTTGGATATCCCGGGCGTGAGTCACCTCGCCCCCAGTGAGCAACTGAGGCAAAGAAACCGACGTCAGCGGTGCAGACACCCGGGCGGGATCTGGGGAAGGGGCGATGTCCAAACTCAGCAGATGGTGGGGCTGAGAAATCCGCACCCGGTGTTGACCCGGGATAGCGGCTACGATCAGGTTGCCATCCGGGGCGGCGAGGGTGCCGGTATTGAGAATGGTGCCCCCGAGGAGGGCGAGGTCGTGACCTGGGGTGAGGGTTAAGTTGCCGAGATTGACAATCGGACTCGGTTGCGCGGGGAACTCAAAGCGGTTCGGGGTGCCCAGTAAGCGAGTGTAATCGCTATCGCCTTGCGCGCTCAACCAGCGCCTGTCAAAGCCAATCCCCGTGGCGGTGGTGGCGGTAAACGACGCGGGAACGTTTAAACGGGCCTCTGGGCCAAAGAGAATGCCGGCGGGATTGATTAGGAATAAGTTGGGGTTGCCCCCGGTGATTTGGATTAACCCGTTAATCACGGAAGGATCGCCGCCGACAATGCGACTGAGGATATTGGCGATCGCCGGTGTGGCGTGAAAATTGGCAATTTCCCCCGCATTGAGGTTAAATTGTTCGAAACTGTGAAACAAATTTGCGCCATCGCCAGAGGTTTGACCCCCGGTAATCTCGTAGCGATTGCGATCGCGGGTGACTTCCGTATGGGTGCCATCCTCCCTAGGCGCGATCGGTTGCGCGTAAGCCGGCAGGCTAATCCCGGCAAATAAAATAGCCAGCCGTGACAGTTGGCTCAACCATTGACTCGCCACCGCTAACAGATAGGTCTTTTCTCGATTGAGCTTCAACAAGGGATTTCTCGCTACTGCCAATAAATTAGCTGCTCGATTTTCGCATGTTTGACCCGATTTATCAATTCCCACTCTCAGGGGGTTCGGGAGTTTCTGGTTTTTTCCCATTTTCCCCCACACTAGCACGGTGTATTGCAACCGCGCGATCGCTTTGGCGCTTTGATGCACTCCCCAACCGGGGTGGGCTGTAATGGGGTTAATCCTTTATTAAAAAAGAATTAATCTTCAGCAACTTTTCCCTCGACCCACTTTTCAATCAGAGAGCTTAAGCCACAAACTCATATCTAAGCCTTCCATGCCACATTTTGCTTTAAATCGGCGCTTCAAGGTGGTATCGAGGACGATGTTGAGCCGATCTGTGCTCTTTTTTTCTGTTTTTTCTGTGGTTTTAGCCATAGCCGTTTTTTAGAAAGCCAACGCCGTGGTTTTTTATTGGTTGTCTACGCTTTATTTTAACGAACTGTTTCGAGATTGCTTTCGGCAAGATTTGCAGTGATGGAAAGCGGGGTATTGTTATCGCGAATCATTAACTCGGGGGCGATCGCCGCTCGAAGGGGCCGAGACAAATAAAAATGGTGGAAAAGTGTGGGAAAAATCGACAAAATAAGAAAATTGGCATATATTATAGCAGAGGTATTTGGCAATCTGCAAGTAAATTTGGCGGATTTGAGATGGGTGTTTTCCGAGGCTAGAGTTTGGGAGGCGATCGCCCGCACGCAGGTCTGGTAAGGGCGGATTGCTTTTGGGCGATCGCTGACGGGGGAAATGGCACCATTGGGGTGCAGCAGTTTGGATGAAAGAGAAAGACACGGCGGTAAGCCGTGTCTGCGATAGTTTGGTCAACCATTGTCGAAATAGCACACAAATCGGTGAACAATTGATGGCTGATGCCGATCGCAACAAAGCGAGGCGGAGCAAAGCGCCTGGGAAAAGCATGAGCTGCGATCGGGCTAAACTGACGAATTTTCCGGGGTACCTACAGACTTATCCTCGGGGAATTGGTCGAAGGCAGTTTGCTTAAAATTCGTTGTTTGCTCGATAATTTGGCGACCCTCATTCAGAAGATAGTCGCAAAAAGTACGAGCCACCACCGACAATTGCTTGCCGGTGGGGTAGATTGCATACCAATGACGGGGAATGGGAAAACCCTGCACGTCGAGAATCGTCAATTGATTGCGCCAGCCTTCCAGGGCCAACACATGACGAGACAGAACCGAGATTCCCAACTCCCCAGCGATCGCTTGTTTGATTGCCTCATTGCTTCCCAGGTCCAGGCGGACCTTCACCTCAACCGAGTGTTCGTCAAATAGTTTTTGGACCGCATGTCGCGTTCCCGAACCCGGTTCGCGCATGATAAACGGTTCGCCATTGAGGCGATCGAGAGGAATATTCGTTTCCGATGCCAGAGGATGATTCACCGATGCCAAAACCACCAGCGGATTTTCCAGAAACGGGTGACAAGCCACATCTGGACTGCTTGGCGGTTGACTCAAGATATAGATATCGTCTTGATTGTCGTTGAGACGTTCCTGTAACCCCTCGTGATTGGTCACGGTTAGAGAACAATCGATTCCTGGGTAGCGCTGACAGAATGTCCCTAACAAGCGGGGGATCACGTATTTGGCTGTGGTAATCACGCACAGCCGCAATTGTCCCTGTTTGAGACCTTTAAGATCCGCCACCGTCATTTCAAACTGAGCCAAGCGCTCGAACACTTCGCGGCAAGTGCCCAGTAACTCCTTACCCGCTTCGGTTAAATACAACCGTTTTCCCACTTGCTCAAACAGCGGCATTCCCACTGATTTGCTCAACTGCTTCACTTGCATTGAGACAGAGGGTTGGGTGAGAAAGAGCTCCTCTGCAGCGCGGGTAAAGCTACTGTGGCGAGCCACCGCTTCAAATACCCTAAGCTGGTGCAGCGTTGCCTGCTTCAATGCTTATCTCCTAAATAACCCTTAAATCTATAACTAAAAATCTATTATAGTCATAAAAAACTATGCCTTCCCTTTATAGTTGAAAAACGTTAATATAAATTTACTTGCAAAAACTGTAAGACTCCCTTCTCCATAGTGTTGCACGGCGATCGCAGACTCTAATGGTAACTTTTGTTGCTATTATCCCTTATTTCGTGCCCAGGGAGTTCCGCGATCGCCGCGCAGCGCCTTTCATCCACTGGAGATCCGCTTTGAATCAGCATCATGCACTTTTTCCCATTGCGGAAAAAGTGCATTCCATCACTCCCTTGCAATTGTCTTCCTATTTATTCTTTTGCAATCGAGCGTCTTTTCTCCATCAAACAAAACCTCAACTGCAATCCTAACTCCTTTCTGGGGTAAAAAGGCTTTCGCCCGAGAGGCGATCGCCTGCCCCCCATGCTTGTGTCTTCCTCATGCGTCCCTCATAGCTAAGCGCAACCCATAACCATTGAGCGATCGCCAAACCGGGGACGTCCATCGGGTGCCCCGGTGTATGGTGGGGGTTAATGAGTTTGGGGTTCCGAGAATAACTGACAATCGCGAGTTGTCGGTTGGTTGACCTCCTGCAAGCGGGAGGTGACGAATCGATCCATCCACTGTTCGAGATAAGCGCGATTGGCTTGTTGTTGTTGTGCATCCTGGGTATCCAGGGGATAAGGAGCCAATCCTTTCATCGCTGCCGTGGTCACGCAAAACATAGATTTTTGAAAGCTTTGGCAGATTTGCACCCGCAAATCGTCTTCCCCGCGACAGCTTTCGCGATAGACCCGATGCAGATAATCGGGCAGATAGTGCCTCATATCCTGCATCAATAAGGTTGGCGGAATCCCTGCGGCACCGGTAGGCAGAGGATCCGCATACAGGGCACCATAACTAAACGCACTTTGGCGTTCTGGAATTTGATGAGCCTGAGCGTTGTAGGAAACCGTGCCCGGAAACGGCGCACCTCGGAAGAAAATCGAATCCACATAAGGCACGGCGGTATCCATCAGAAAGGTTAACCCTGCCTCCTTGGGGATGATGGGGTATTCGCGATCGCCAATCTTCACCGCATAAGTAATCGGTTTATTCGCCGCCGCCACTAACCCATCGAGGATATGCTGCACCACTTGCGCAATCGAAGTGATTTCCCCCCTGTCATAGCGATCGCTCAGGGAGAGAAAAATATCGCTCATCACCCGCCAAAATTGACCCAAACCGCTGTAATAAGCCAAGCAGCGCACCTGTTCGAGCAAAAAGTCAGGAAACAGCCGATTGAGTCCGAGAATCACCGGATTGCGCTTAAATTTAGCCGCGATCGCCTCGCAAGCTAACTGGCAAAATTCTGGCGAATCTAAATAGGTATCCAACCCACCTCCACCATGCCAAAACATGACTTTCATGCAGTATTCGGCATACTCGAAATTAATGCGATCGTGTCCCCAGTGACGCAACAGCTTTGGTAGATTCACCTCCCCATTAAAATACTTAAAAAACGGAAAAAACACTAAAAACTGATGATTGGCAATATAGATAAGATTGCGGGAATACGCATCAAGGACTACCCCGTAGCTTTTGAGAATTCCCACCACTTCAATCATATTTTCTGGGGAATGCGGTAGCAAGTCTCCCCCGGATTCCAACCTTTTAATATAGGGGGCTAATGGATGATTAGAGGGTTTTAATTTTGTGCTTGTCATGGGTGAAAGAATCCTCCCTGAATTGGTTTTAAACAAGTTTATTTTTTTTAAGACAGCAAGACAATACAAGCGAATAAATTTTTTTTGTGAATAAAAACGGGTTAATTTTAACGATGATGTTCTGAAATTTAACTGTAACTCGTTCCCATAATGGGGGGGGGAAACCTCGGCTTTTTAGAGACGCGATTAATCGCGTCTCTACGGGGTCAAATAACCTGCACATTTGCTGAGCCTTTCCCCGTGGGGGTGATGGGTGGGAGGGATGAAGAATTAGGGCGTCGGGGAGGTCACAGTGGGCGAGACAGCGATCGCGCCTGTGGGCTGACTCAAGGCAGTAGTTTGCGCTTCAGTATAAGCCACCAAGCCAGAAGGCCACAGACCCAGAACCACGATCGCCACAGCCAGAACGATCGCCGGAATGCGATCGGCCCATTCAACCCGAGGCAAATTCACCACCGGTTCGGACAATCGGCCAAAAAAAGCGCGATTAATCAGCAGTAAAAAGTAAACCGCCGTCAGACCCGTGCCCACCATACACAAGAGAGTTTGCACCGGGAACACCGGCAAACTGCCGCGAAAAATAATAAACTCGGCAATAAATCCCGCCATTCCGGGGATACCAGCACTTGCCATCACCCCCAAAATCATCAGAGAACCCACCATCGGCAAACCGCGTTCCGGGTTCAACAACCCCTCAATCGCTTGCAAATCGCGCGTTCCAGCTTTTTTGTACACCACCCCCACCAGCAGAAAAAGCAAACCACTAATCAAACCGTGGCTGACCATTTGAAACACCGCACCCAACAGACTCAACGGCGTATTTGCCGCACAGGCTAAGAGGATATATCCCATATGGGCAACGGAGCTAAAGGCGACCATTTTTTTCATATCGGTTTGGGAGATGGCGTTTAAGGCACCATAGAGTACGGCGATCGCCGCCACCGTAGCCAACCAAGGTGCCCACGCGGCCCAGGCATCGGGAAACAAGCCCAAGCCAAAGCGCAGCAAACCGTAAGTGCCTAATTTTAACAAAACCCCTGCCAGCAGCACCGAAATCGGCGTAGAGGCTTCCACATGAGCATCGGGCAACCAGGTATGAAACGGAACGATGGGAATTTTAATCGCAAAGCCGATCAGCAAAGGTGCCAGCAGCAGTTGTTGCTTGTCCAGGGGAAGGGTTGCCCCAGCAAAGGTTTGGTAAGCGAAGCTACTCGCCTCGGTGAACCACACCAAACCCAAGAAAGAGGCCAAAATCAGGATGCCGGAAACGGCGGTATAGAGCAAAAATTTAGTAGCGGCGTAGCCTCGGCGATCGCCCCCCCAAATGCTGATTAATAAATAAAGGGGAATCAGTTCGAGTTCGTAGAACAGGAAAAACAGCAACAAATCCTGGGCGAGAAACGCCCCCGAGACGCCGGCGTTTAACAGCAAGAGTAACGAGTAGTAAAGCCGAGGTCGAGAGATAGAGGGTTTAGTGCTGTAGAGGGCGATCGCCGTTAGCAGGGCGTTTAAGACTAATAACGGTAAAGAGAGACCATCGATGCCTACGCGGTAGCCCAGACCCAAGGTTTCGATCCAAGGGAGGTTTTGCGAAAATTGCATCCCCGCCTGATGGGGGTCAAATTGGGTTCCCAGAAAGACGGTCCAGAGGAACAAGACAGAGGCGATCGCGATGGCAAGCTGACGCGATCGCCTTCCATCCATTTGGGTGGGCAATAGTCCGACAATTGCGGCACCGAGCAACGGCACCCCTATCAAAGCACTGAGCATGAATCAATTCGGCTCCTTTGTCACGAGGGTTTTGCACGAGGAAAATTGGGGGAAAAGGGCTGAAGAGAGTTCGCGGTGGGTTCCGGGGGGAAATAGGGCCTCGGAACCGTGGCGGATTGCAACTGTTGAGCGTTTAGGTGATGCTGGCAATTTCATCGGTTTTCCCGCCGCGATCGCCCCAGGAAGTGGGCAGGGAAAAGGAGGAATGAGGCAGCATGGGCGATGAGCTCAACTGCCGAATAATTGAGGTGTTCGAGTGGAGTTTTGCGGGCCAACGGCTTGCGGATGTAGGCGGGGGACTTGTCTTACAACAGGGAACTCATCAGCAGACCCAAAGCGGCGACGCCGATGAGAATGGTGAGGATGTAAAGTTGGGAAACACCGGGGACGGTATATTTTAAGCCTTGGCCGCTGAAGACGGTAGCCAAGCCAACAAAATTGACCAATCCATCGACAAAATAGCGATCGAACCAGGCGCTGATTTTGGAAAACTGTTCTACGGCGAAGACCACAGTGAGGCGGTAGAGGCGATCGATGTAAAAGTCATAGGCGAACAAATCTTGCAGGGATTGCCAAGGGAGTTGGACGGGTTGGCGTTGTGCGGGTTTGATATAAAGCAGGCCGGCCACCACACAGCCCAAAATGCCAGAGAAAACCAGTAAGGGGAGGGAAAACACTGCCGGATCCGGACCAGTTCTTGCCCAAGGGCCGGCCCAACTGAGCAACAGTTGCCAGTGTTGGAGCATTAGGGGAACTAAGAGGGTGACGATAGTCAAGCTAACCATTGGTAAAGCCATTGGCCAAGGGACTTCCGGGGCGCGGCGCGTTTTCGGTTGCGGTTCGCCCAAGAATACCAGACTAAAGACCCGGGTGAAGTTGAGGGCGGTTAAACCATTGACCGCCACCAGGATAAGGACTAGCCACCAAGGGACGATCCAGAAGCCATTGAGCCAGCGTTCCATTGCCCAAAAGGTGCCCAGGGGGAGGACGGCGATCGAGCCTGCGCTACCCACCACAAAAGCGAGGGTAGTGGCGGGCATTTTCGACCAGAGGCCACCCAATTCGGTAATGTTTTGGTTGTTGGTGGTGATGATGACCGAACCGGCGCTCATAAACAGGAGACCTTTGGCGATCGCGTGGGTGAACAGGAGCAATAAGGCCACATCCACATGCTGCATGCCCACGGCGATAAAGACCAGACCCAATAAGGCGCTGGTGGAATGAGACAGAGTGCGCTTGATATCGATTTGGGCGATCGCCACTGCAGAAGCGCCGATCGCGGTGACGGTACCGATCGCAATTAAGGCGATCGGGGTAATCGGGCACAGGGACAACACGGGGGATAACTTAATCAGCACGTAAGCGCCGCAAGTGACCACCAGGGAATTTCGCAACAAAGACGCCGGGTTGGGACCTTCCATCGCTTCATCCAACCACAGGTGCAGCGGGAATTGAGCGCATTTGCCGATCGGTCCGGCGATTAACGCCAGACCCAGGAGGTTGGCGATCCAGGGGGAGAGTACGGCAGTTTCCGACCAGGTTTCGAGATCCGAGAAACTAAAGCTGCCCGCCAGAGTGCCCACACTGACGACCCCCATCAGCAGCAAGATATCTCCCACGCGCTTGGTTAAAAAGGCATCCCGCGCGGCGGTGACCACCAGAGGTTGGGCGTACCAGAATCCCACGATTAAATAGGTGGACAGGGTGAGCATTTCGAGCAAGGCATAGCTGAGAAACAGGGAATTGCTGATGGCCAAACCGCTCATGGCGGCTTCAAAAAAGCCCATCAGGCCGAAGAATCTGGCTAATGCCCAGTCTTTTTCCATGTAGCCGAGGGAAAACAGTTGCGCCAGCAGACTCAAGCCGGTGACTAATTCCATTGCCCCGGTACTGACTTGGGAGATGTCGAGGACCACCGAGAGGTCTAAATCTCCAGTGCTGAGCCAGTGGAAGATTAGTTGTTGTGGATCTTGGTTCCAGGTGGTTCGGAACAAGAATGCGCCATGAATGAAGGCAAGGGTGGTGGTGAAGAGGTTAAAGTAAGCGGCGGGTCGCGGCCCGGTGCGTCGGATCGAGCCAGTTGACCACGGCAAGGTCAATATTGCTCCGATCAGACTGTAGAGGGGAACCCACCAACTCGTTTGCACGAGAAATTGATTCATTGGAATTGCCCGTTGAAACTGCTGTGGTTGTAAAGTTTTTCTGTAAAAGGTTGGCTGAATGCTTTGCCCAAAGCCGATGGGCGGCGCGCTGCGGAGGGCGGGGTCTGGGTGGAGATGCCAGTGGGGGAGGGAACCGTGTCAGGGGCGTGCCTCCTGGATAACCGCGATTCGATGAGGCCGATCGTGGTGGCGACGCGCTTTCCATGCCTCCCGTGCCTCGAGGCTTTCGCCGCCTCTCCCCCGGGGGGTTCCAGGCTCTGCGATCGCCTCTTTCGGTGGAACCTCCTTTACATTTCACCATTAATTTTATTAATAAAGTATTAATTTTCTTTACAATATAAGTCCGGCTGATTGCGTAGATTTGCCAATATGATTATTATTTATATTGTCAAGGGATACAAGCTTCACCTATTCTGGTTAAAGGAAGACAATAGCGTTAACTAAGCAAAAAAATAGAGTGGGGATTCCCGTAAATATTCACATAGCAGCTTAGTTGTCGTAAAACGACTCATCAGTTCAGGAGACACAAGACATGCCAATTGCAGTGGGAATGATTGAAACCAAAGGCTTTCCAGCGGTTGTGGAAGCCGCAGACGCAATGGTGAAAGCCGCTCGCGTGACCTTGGTCGGCTATGAAAAAATCGGCAGCGCGCGCGTCACGGTCATCGTTCGGGGAGACGTATCCGAAGTGCAAGCCTCTGTGGCCGCCGGGGTCGAATCGGTCAAGCGAGTTAATGGTGGAGAAGTCGTATCAACCCACATTATTGCCCGTCCGCATGAGAACCTAGAATACGTACTGCCGATTCGGTACACCGAGGCCGTGGAACAGTTCCGAACGTATTAGCTCGGCGCTATGGCGCGTAGGTAACAACCGAGTCCGACAGGACGCAAACAGACCACTACACTATGAGGGAGTCAAACTCATGTCAATCGCAGTCGGGATGGTGGAAACCCTCGGGTTTCCAGCCGTGGTAGAAGCCGCAGACGCGATGGTAAAAGCTGCCCGCGTAACCTTGGTGGGTTACGAAAAAATCGGCAGCGGTCGCGTGACGGTAATCGTTCGGGGAGATGTGTCGGAAGTGCAAGCTTCTGTGGGTGCCGCACAGGATAACGTGACCCGGGTCAGGGGCGGACAGGTGGTCTCCACCCACATCATTGCTCGTCCCCATGAAAACCTGGAGTACGTGCTGCCGATTCGCTACACGGAAGCCGTGGAGCAGTTCCGGGAAAGCACCACCGGCATTCGCTTAGGTCGCCCCTAAACCCATGCAACTTGCGAAAGTTCGCGGTACGGTCGTCAGTACCCAAAAGGAACCAAGTCTGCAAGGAGTGAAATTTCTCCTGGTGCAATTGCTAGATGACCAGGGCAACCCGCTGCCCAAATATCAGGTAGCTGCCGATAGTGTGGGAGCAGGTGTAGACGAGTGGGTACTCGTCAGCCTAGGCAGTGCAGCACGTCAGGTTCCTCGGCGTGGCGATCGACCAGTGGATGCCGCAGTCATCGCGATTGTGGACACGGTGAGTGTCGAAAATCGCATCCTATATAGCAAGAAAGATCAGTATCGTTAGGCGTAAGCTCGTCCTTTGTCATTTGTTATCGCTCGTGGGCATCGTGGCGATCGCGCAAATGACAAAGGACAAGGGACAATTGTTCAGGAAGGAGGAATTCAGTTATGGTAGTCCGCAGCACAGCGGCTCCGCCGACACCTTGGTCGAAAAATATGGCCGAGCCTCAAATAGATAAAAGTGCCTACGTTCATTCCTTTTCTAACATCATTGGGGATGTGCGGATTGGTGCCAATGTGTTGGTTGCACCGGGAACCTCGATCCGGGCCGATGAAGGCAACCCGTTTTACATTGGCGATGGCACCAATATCCAAGATGGGGTGGTCATTCACGGTCTGGAACAAGGCCGGGTTCTCGGAGATGATAACGCACGCTACTCGGTGTGGATCGGCAAGAATTGTTCGATTACCCACATGTCCTTGATCCACGGACCGGTTTATGTGGGTGACGATTGCTTTATCGGGTTTCGTTCCACGGTATTTAACGCCCGGGTGGGCAAGGGCTGTATCGTGATGATGCATGCCTTGATCCAAGATGTGGAGATTCCCCCGGGAAAATACGTGCCCTCTGGGTCGGTGATTACCAACCAGCAACAAGCCGAGCGCTTACCAGCGGTACAAGATACGGACGTGAAGTTTGCCACCCATGTAGTGGGTGTCAATGATGCCTTACGCTCCGGCTATCGCTGTGCCGAAAATATCGCTTGCGTGACCCAAGTTCGCAATGAGGCAGGCTCAACCCCCTATTCTAATGGCTATAGTTCAAACGGTCAGACGATGACGACAAGTTTAAGTGGTGAGGCGATCGAGCAGGTCCGCCAGTTGCTCGCCGGTGGATACCGCATCGGGACGGAACATGTGGACGAGCGCCGCTTCCGCACCGGTTCTTGGAAGAGCTGCGCGCC